>JBEKLK010000024.1:0-17531 GCA_050010235.1 Rhizomicrobium sp. | reverse complement strand
TTGGCGGCCTGGGCGGCGATGCGCGAGAAATCGACCGGCGGGAGCGTCTCGGCGATGATGTCGCCCACTTGCGCGGCCGGATTGCGCGCGCGCGCATCTTCCAGCGAAATCTCGATCTTGTCGTTGTCGACCAGCTCGACCACGTGCAGGTAGCGGGAGACATGGGTCTCGCCCGTCTTGGGATCGATCTCGACCCTGATCTCGTTCTCGCTGCCGTAGCGCGCTTTTGCTGCGCGCTGCATCGCCTCTTCCATCGCATGCAGCACGACGGATTTGTCGATCGACTTGTCGCGTGCGACCGCATCGGCGATCTGCAAGAGTTCCGTTCTGTTCGCGGCAATGGCGGCCATGGTACTTCTCTCCTATTGCGCGGGCTTACGCGCCTTCAAATCTTCCTGGATAAGCTTGTCCGTCAGAACGAGTTTCGCTTCGGCGATGCCGGCAAACGGGAATTTCAGCCGCGTGCCGTCCACATCGAACGCCACATCGTTGCCGTCGAGGCCGAGCAGCGTGCCTTTGAAGCGCTTGCGGCCGCCGGCATCGGGAGCCGTCAGTTCGAGTTTGGCCTCATGGCCTGCCCAGCGCGCAAAATCGGTGATGCGGGTGAGCGGGCGGTCGATGCCGGGTGAGGATACTTCGAGCACATACTCGCCATCGAGCGGATCCTCACGGTCGAGGAATTCCGACAGCGCACGCGACAGCCGCGCGCAATCCTCGACATTCATCTGCCCGTCTTCGCGTTCGGCCATGATCTGCAAGGTCTTGCGTTCGCCCCCCATCAGCCGGAGGCGCACAAGCCTGTAGCCTGCGGCCTCCACGGCCGGGGCGATGATCGGCTCCAAATGCGACATTGCCGTGAGAATGGCAGTATTTCCCTGTTTTCCGCCCGTTTCCGAGGCGGCCGAAAGCCAAAACCGTGTCCCGCGCGGCGGTCTTGCGACCGCCACACAACAGAATTCTGTTGTCTGGGATAGGCGGCGATATAGGCTTTCGATGCGCGAAAGGCAAGTGTGCCGGGGGGCGCCTGTCACACTCCTTGGTCTATCGCGACGGAAACGGCTATGCGCAAAATTCTAATATTGTGCGTTGCGGCCTTATTTGGTTTCCCGTTGGCTGCCCAAGCCGAAACTCACCTGATACCGGAAGATTCCATCTATTCCCCCATGATGGATTATCAGCCAGGTTATATGCGCCTGGAGATGCAGGTATTCGCTCCAGCATTCACTGATGACGTGCGCGCGCGAGTGATCGTTGAACCTTCCTTCTCGGAAGAATTTGCCGTTGGCGTCAGAGAACAAGACGGAACCTACAAGCTTTTCTACTATGCCGCCCCTCAGCACCTATGGGATTACTCTGTTTTGGAATTAATGAAGCGCGGTGAGATTACCTCTTCGAAAGACGGCAAATCCATAACAGCCGACGAAATAGCGAAGCTGCAAAGCTCGCTTCCGGTGGACCCTAGTTCGATCAAACTGACACAGTGCGAAATTCCTGTGCAGCCTCAACTCGCACAATCGTTGATCGGAGTATGGAGAACACTCCTCTTACAGACACACTACGACGAAAATGCGCAACTGGGTGTGGATGGAGATACATATCATTTCTCAATGCGCAATGGCTATCAGGATCTCTCTGGAAAAGTCTGGAGCCCACCTGACGCCACGGATATAGGAATGCTCATCGCAATCGTCTACAGCGTGAAAAAGGCCTGCGGGACCACGGACAGCAGGCTGTTCAACGATCTGCAAAAAAACATAATTGACCTCAGCTCTCATATTTCAGCTTCGCAGAGAACGGAACCTCAACGATAAATAGCAACGGCTTTATCGCCGTCGAAATGCAAAATACGTCGGGGGCCCGTGCAGAGCTTTTGTCTCATAGCGCGTCTCCGGCCAATCGGGCGGCCGCAACTTCCAATCCTGCGCACAAATTGCCGACCATTCGAATGCGGGATGCGCGATGACGCGCTCGAGCGTCCAGGCGGCATAATCCGCATCATCGCTTGCGAAGCGCAGTTCCCCGCCCGGCTTCATCACACGCGCAAGCATGTCGAGCGTGTTCGTTTGGATGAAACGGCGTTTGTGGTGGCGCACCTTGGGCCACGGGTCGGGAAACAGGATGAAGACGCGGCCGAGGCTCGCATCGGGCAGCGCCTCGAGAATGTCGCGCGCATCGCCGTCATGGATGCGGATGTTTCTCCCACTCCCGCCGATGGACAGGGAAATTTTCGAGAGCAGCTTCGCAATTCCCGAGATGTAGGGTTCTGCGCCGATCATGCCGACATTGGGATGATGTTCGGCCTGCCACAGAAGGTGCTCGCCGGCGCCGAAGCCCACTTCGAGCCAGACGTCGGAGGTCGCCGCTGTGTCCAAAGACGAAAAATAGCTTCGTGGATCGGCACCCGATTGCAGAGTCAATCGCAGCTGCGGCAGCAGAATTTCAAGCAACTGCGTCTGATGCGCCGAGAGCTTCGGCCCCTTGCGCCGGCCATAGAGCAGACGGCGCCGACGCGTCTCAGTCGGCGCGTCTTGCGGGTCGTCCTTCACATCCGAACGCGTGGGCACATCAGAACGCGCGGGCCAGCTCGGGCGCGAGCTTGTCGGTCTTCTCCCAGGAGAAGCCGCCATCGGCATCCGGCGTACGGCCGAAATGTCCGTAGGCCGCGGTGCGCGCATAGATCGGGCGATTGAGGCCCAGATGTTCGCGAATGGCGCGCGGCTTCAAGCTCATCATCTCGGGAAGGATCGCTTCGAGCTTCGCCTGATCGACATGACCCGTTCCGTGCAGATCGACATAAAGCGACAATGGCTCGGAGACGCCGATCGCGTAGGCAATCTGGATCGTGCAGCGTTCGGCAAGACCGGCGGCCACCACGTTCTTTGCGAGAAACCGCGCCGCATAAGCAGCCGAGCGATCGACCTTCGTGGGATCCTTGCCGGAGAATGCGCCGCCGCCATGGGGCGCCGCGCCGCCGTAAGTGTCGACGATGATCTTGCGGCCCGTGAGCCCGCAATCGCCGTCCGGTCCGCCGATGACGAAGGAGCCGGTTGGGTTCACGTGCCACACCGTTTTGGGCGTGATCCATTCCGCGGGCAACGCCTGGCGGATGTAAGGCTCGACGACCGCGCGCACATCGTTGGAGGTCATGTTCGCATCGAGATGCTGGGTCGACAGAACGATCTGCGTCGCTTCGACGGGATGGCCGTCGACATACAAAAGCGTGACCTGGCTCTTCGCATCCGGCCCGAGCTTCGGTTCCTTGCCGGAATGGCGCGCGCCGGCGAGCAGATGAAGAATCTTGTGGCTGTAGCAGAGCGGCGCCGGCATCAACTCGGGCGTTTCGCGGCAGGCATAGCCGAACATGATGCCCTGATCGCCTGCGCCTTCGTCCTTGTTGCCCGACGCATCGACACCGGCCGCGATATCGGCCGATTGCGCATGCAGAAGAACTTCCACATTCGCGGTCTTCCAGTGAAACCCATCCTGCTCGTAGCCGATGTCTCGGATGGCCGCGCGCGCGCGCTCGATTACCATATCCGGCGTGATGGATTTGGGCCCGCGTGTTTCGCCGGCAATGATCACACGATTGGTCGTGGCCAGCGTCTCGCAGGCAACCCGCAGATCCTTGGGCGGAAAGCCCTGGGCCAGAGCCTCACGAAAGAACAGATCGACGATCTCGTCCGAAATGCGGTCGCAGACCTTGTCGGGATGTCCTTCCGACACGCTTTCGCTGGTGAAGAGATAGCTCGATCCCGCCATTCCAATACCCCGGATGTTGTCTGGCGCGACTCCTCGCAAGGAACGCGCTTGGGGTCAACACTGGCCGCGAAAATCTCGGGAACCGGCAAGAAAACCCGGCGAATCGCGACGTGCCGGTGAATCCAATGTCGGATTCGGACTACCCGCCCGCCACGTCGGCGGGAGGTGCTTTGGGCGGCGGGGGCCGCAGGCGCAATCTCTTGATGCGCCGGGGATCGGCCTCGAGGATTTCAAATTCGAAGCCCGACGGGTGGGGAATGATTTCGCCCCGCAACGGCAGGCGTCCCACCAGAGACACCACCAATCCGCCCAGCGTCTCGATTTCCTCGTCGGCGTCTTCGGGGGCGAGATCGATGCCCGTTTGCGCCTTGAAGTCCTCGAGATCGAGACGGGCATCCGCTTCATATCCACCGCCCGGCAGACTCTTCAGACGCGGCGCTTCGTCGATGTCGTGCTCGTCGTCGATGTCGCCCACGATCTCCTCGATCAGATCCTCGATCGAAACAAGACCGTCGGTGCCGCCATATTCGTCGATCACCAAAGCGAGATGCATGTGGTTGGTCTGCATCTTCACCAACAGATCCCGGGCGGGCATGGAAGGCGGCACGAATAGAAGCTCGCGCTTGATCTGCGCGGCGGTGACATCGGGCCAGCGTACGGTGCCGTCGGCGTCGAACTGCAACTGGGCGAGCGCATCCTTGATGTGCACGAGCCCTGTCGGGTCGTCCAGGGTCTCGCGATAGACCGGCAGCCTCGAATGCTGTGCTTCGCGATAATCCGCCACCAGCTCGCGGAGCTTGGTGTTTTCCTCGACTGCGACGATATCGGCGCGCGGCACCATCACGTCGGATACTTTCAACTCGCCGAATTTGAGCAGATTGGCGAGCATGACGCGTTCCTGCTGCGACAGTTGGGAACTCTGCCGCTCGCTTTCCTCGATCACCTCTTCGAGGCTTTCGCGCATCGCATGCGCGCTCTGGCCCCCACGCAACGCCTGCGCGAGCCGCTTCAGAAGAGAAACGCTCTTGACCTCGTCGGCGCCGTCGGTTGCTGCGGGAATGGGATCGGACATTTTCGTGGCGTCAGGCTGCGCGCGCGGCATAGGGATTGGCAATGCCCAGTTCGGCGAGGATCGCAATTTCGAGCGGCTCCATGACCCGCGCCTCACGGGCGCGTTCGTGATCATACCCCAGAAGATGCAGCACGCCATGGACGACAAGATGCGTCGCATGGGCGCCGAAGGGTTTCCTCGCGTCCCGCGCTTCCCGGGATGTCACGCCGAACGCGATCGCGATATCGCCCAGATAGGGGCCGGAACCTTGGGCCGGAAACGACAACACATTGGTGGGCTTGTCCTTGCCGCGAAAATCGGCGTTCAAGGCTTTGAGCTTCGCATCATCCGCCAGGAGAATCGTAAAGCGATTGCGGGCGCGCGCTTTCTGCGGGCCGTGCGTCCACGCCAGGCGCGCCGCGCGGCGCAGTTGCGGCAATAATCCAGCCGTGCCCTTCCGCCATTCCGGCGCTTCGACGACCAGCGCAATTGCCGGTGTCATGCTTCGTCCTTCCGCGTGCGCGAGCCGCGCGCTTCGCTCTCCGCCTGCGCGCCATTATAGGCACGCACGATCCTTGTGACGAGCGGATGACGCACGACGTCCTTGTCGGTGAAATGGGTGACAGCCACGCCCTCCACGTCGCTCAGAATGCGCAGCGCCTCGTTCAACCCTTCCGCCCGGCCGCCCGGAAGATCGCTTTGCGACGGATCGCCCGTCACCACCATGCGCGAATCTTCGCCCAGCCGCGTCAGAAACATTTTCATCTGGGCGGCCGAGCAATTCTGCGCCTCGTCGAGGATGACGAATGCGCGCGCCAGGGTGCGGCCGCGCATAAACGCGAGCGGCGCCACTTCGATAGTGCCCGATTCCATCAGGCGCACGCATTGCTCGCCCATCACATCGAACAACGCGTCGTAAAGCGGGCGCAGATAGGGATCGATCTTTTCTTTGAGATCGCCGGGCAGGAACCCCAACCTTTCGCCGGCCTCGAGAGCGGGCCGGGAGAGAATCAAACGTTCGACCTGCCGTTCGTAGAGAAGATGCGCGCCGAACGCGGCCGCGAGATAGGTCTTGCCTGTTCCTGCCGGACCCACGCCGAACACGAGCGGGTGGGTGCGCATCATATCGAGATAGGCGCCCTGCGCCGGCGAGCGCACCCGCGTCACGCGGGCGACAGCGGTCTTGATCGACGGCGCGCCGAAATCGCGCGTGGGAAGCTTCACCGGCTCCTCCAGCGCAAATCGAATTTCCGCATCGACCTCTGCGAGTCCCGTATTTTCGCCGCCTTCGATGCGCGCATAGAGAGCCCGCAACACCGCCGCCGCCTGTTCGCGCGCTTTGGATGCGCCTTCGACCGCGACCAGATTGCCACGCATCGCCACGCGCACGCCGAGTTTGCGCTCGATCTGAACGAGATTCTTCTGGTGCGCGCCGCCCAGCGAGGCAAGCTTCGCATTGTCCGGGAATTCGAGCGTCGTTTGCTCGCGCGCCGCGCGCTTTCCGCCGGTCTGGGTCGGGCTCAATGCACTGCAATCCGTGGGGGCGCGCGTCCCGCCTGGTGCAACAGCGCGCCCTTCAAACTGTTGGCGGACGCCGATTCGATCCGCACATCGCGAATGCGACCAATCAGCTCGACGGCATTCTCGACATGCACGGGTTGAAGCCACGGGCTGCGGCCCAGCACCTGACCCGGCTTGCGGCCCGGCCGGTCGAACAGCACCGATATTTGGCGACCGGCGCAGGAGCGGTTGAATGCCGTCTGTTGCTCGATCAGCAGCGCTTGCAGAATTTGCAGACGCTCCGATTTCACGGCGTCGGGTATCTGCTTGGCCGAAGCCGACGCGGGCGTTCCGGGCCGCGGGCTGTACTTGAAGGAAAACGCGGCCGCATAGCCCACTTCGCGCATCAGCGCGAGCGTCGCGTCGAAATCCTTGTCTGTCTCGCCGGGAAATCCCACGATGAAATCCGACGAAAACGCAATATCCGGCCGGACCGCACGGATGCGGGCGACAAGATCGAGATATTCGCGCGCACCGTGCTGACGGTTCATCGCGGCGAGGATGCGGTCGGACCCCGACTGCACCGGCAGATGCAAATAGGGCATCAGTTTTTCGATCTCGCCATGCGCCGCGATCAGATCGTCGCCCATGTCGCGGGGATGGCTGGTCGTGTAGCGCAGACGCTCGATGCCGTCGATTTCGGCCAGCTCGTGCAACAGACGCGCGAGACTCCAGGTTTCGCCGTCGGGCCCGGGCCCGCGATAGGCATTCACATTCTGGCCCAACAACGTAATCTCGCGCACGCCTTTGTCTGCAAGCCGGCGCGCCTCTTCCACAATCTGCGATGCAGGCCGCGAATATTCGGGCCCGCGCGTATAAGGCACAACGCAGAAGGTGCAAAATTTATCGCAACCTTCCTGTACGGTGAGAAACGCGGCGGGACCCGGCGACGCGCGTTCTTCCGCCAGGGAATCGAATTTGTCTTCGGCGGGGAAATCCGTCTCCAGCACATGGCCCGCGCCGCGCGCAATACGCGCGATCATTTCGGGAAGCCGATGATAGGATTGTGGACCGACAACGATGTCGACCGCGCCCTGACGCCTGATCATCTCCGCGCCTTCGGCTTGCGCAACACAGCCCGCGACTGCGATCAGCATGGGCGCGCCGGATTCGGCCTTCATCTCCTTGAGACGCTTGAGCTTGCCCAGTTCGGAATAGACCTTCTCGGCAGCCTTCTCGCGGATGTGACAGGTGTTGAGGATCACCATGTCCGCATCGTCCGGCGCCGCCACGGGTGCAAAGCCGATGCCCGCCAGCAGATCCGCCATGCGGGCGGAATCATAGACGTTCATCTGGCAACCGTAGGTCTTGATGAAGAGCTTCTTCATTGGCGCGCGCTCGAATTCGGCGCTTTATCGGCGATGGGACGGTCAATGACAAGCAAAGCGTCCGAACAGGGTTTCACGCGGCTGCTTCCGCAAGTTCGCCCTTTTCGACGCCGGCCACAGGATCCGATGCGGATGGTCGACCCTTGCTGTTCCCGGCCAGCGCGCGCGCCTGGCCTCGACGCACGATGACCTCGGCTTGGACGGCGAGCGCCTTGCGTCCGCCGGCCGCATCGACCGTCATGGGCGGATGGAATTCGACCACGACCTCGATCGGGCCCGTCAGCAGCGCTTCCCAAAGATGGGGAACCAGATCCATATCGCCATACCAGGCATATAGCGGCCGGTTCTCTCGCCCCATGGGAAGGCCGTGCAATCCGACATAAGCGAGCGACACCGGCTGGACTGGCACGTGGAGCGGGCGGCCTTGTGCATCGGTGCCGATCTCCGTTTCCACCGAGCCCATCAGCGCGCTCTTGAACGGGAGAACCCGGTTGCCGTCGTTGGAGGTTCCCTCCGGAAACAGCACCAGCGCATCGCCCGCAATGAGCCGTTCGCGAATCTGATCTTTCGCGGCAACCGTTTGGGTTCGCTTGGCCCGCTGGACGAAGACGGTTTCCTGCAATTTCGCCAATGTGCCGAAGAGCGTCCAGTTCGCGACTTCGCTTTTCGCCACGAAGGAGATGCGCGCGAGACCGGAGAGAACGAGAATATCGAAATACGACGTATGGTTCGCCACCATCAGCACGCCGCGATCCTGAATCGGCTTGCCGACGACCGTGATCCGGATGCCGAAAAGCCGGCACAGAAATCTGTTGAAGCTTGAAGGGAAAGTTTTGTGGCGTGCGAACCTGAAGCGCAGCAGGAACGATTGCCACGGAATCAAAAGAAGCGTGGCCGTTAAAAACACAATCAGGATTGCGACCGCGCGAATCCTTTGCATCGGGGCCTCAATGTCCGCCTTTTTTGGACGGCTTGGGAACACCGTATAATTCGAGGCGGTGATCGACGAGTTCGAACCCCAATTCTTCCGCCACGCGCCGCTGCAGCTTTTCGATCTCTTCGTTGCGGAATTCGATCACTTTTCCCGTTTGCACGTCGATCAGATGATCGTGGTGGGAATCCGGCGCTTCTTCATAACGCGAGCGGCCGTCCCGGAAATCGTGCCGCTCCAGGATGCCCGCGTCCTCGAACAGCTTGACCGTGCGATAGACCGTCGCGATCGAGATATGCGGATCGAGAGCCGCCGCGCGTCGATACAACTCCTCGGCATCGGGATGGTCGCTCGCATCCGACAGCACGCGCGCGATGATCCGGCGCTGATCCGTCATCCGCAGACCTTTTTCGAAACAGAGTTTCTCGATCCGGCTCAACGGATCATCCTTTCGCCGATGTCCAACCCGCCGATTTTAGTCGAGTTCGGGTCCATTCCCAACTATAGCAGCGGCAAATTCGCTTTGAGTACCAGGGCATCTTCGGCCTTGCCGCCCGGTTCCCGATAATAGGCCTGCCTGAGACCCGCCTCGCCGAACCCCGCTGCCGCATAAAGGGCGCGGGCCGCCTCGTTTTCGCGCGCCACTTCGAGAAATATTGTGGCCGCCCCCGTTTGTTGGGCTTTTGCGGACGCGGCGGCAACAAGCTTCCGGCCCGTGCCGGCACGCCGGGCGCGGGGCGCCACGCCGATCGAGAGTATTTCGGCTTCGTCGGCGGCCACGCGGATGAGAATGAAGCCGCAGGCCGCTCCGCCCGATTCGGCAAGGAGCGCAAACGACCCCGGAGTTCCCAGGAGCTGACCGATCGACCGCGCACTCCAGCCTTGCGCAAAACAAAGCGCGTGCAGGGACGCCAGCGCCCCCAGATCGTCTTGCGTCGCGGCGCGCAATCGCAATGTGCCTGAAGCGCTCGCCGGCAGCTTGGCATCGGGCGCGCGCAGGTAGAGCGGTTTGGGAGTTGTTTGCGGTTCGGGCGCTGCCATCGCGAGGCGCGCGGCCCACAGCGCATCGGGTTGGCGAACCTCGGTCAGAAGCGCTGCACCGCCATGCGCCCTATAGGTTTCAGCGGCAACTTCGCCGGCCGTTCCGGCAAATGCGAGCGGTCCGGAGCCGGCGGCGTTTGCAGCCTCTTCGATGGCTGCGATCGCGTCGTCGAGTTTCGCCAATTGCAAAGGAACGAGCGGCCCGCTCTGGCCTGTCATGAGCACATAGACTTCGCCGCGCTTGGCATCGTGGAGCACGGCAACGCGCGATGTCTGTGCCTCTGCCAATGCCGCTGCCGCCATCGCATCGAGCGTCGTGACGCCTGCAAGCGGCTTCTTCAGCGCAACGCGCAAACCCCGCATGAACGCAAGACCCACCCGTTGGCCGGTAAATGTCCCGGGGCCGGTGGTGACGGCCAGACGGTCGAGTTCGGCGAATGCGAGACCCGCTTCGCGCATCGCCTCCTGGACCATCGGCGCAAGCGCTTCTGCGTGTCCGCGTTCCATAATTGCAAAGTGATGCGCGCGCACGGCATCGCCCTCCAGCACGGCGACGGAGCAGGCGCCGAGCGCAGTATCGACGGCCAGGAGCTTGATGGGCATCACGTTTCCGCGCTGCGAATCCGCAATCCGCGGCGTCTCGGGCCAGATCTGAAGCAGGCGCGCATGTCAGAGGATCTTGCACGCCTCATCGAATGAGAGCCTTGGATTGCGCGGGAAAACACCCGACGGATCGCCATAGCCGACGCTGCACAGAAAATTGGATTTTATCGTCCCGTCCGGAAAAAATTCGCGATCGACGCCGGCATTGTCGAAACCCGACATCGGGCCGCAATCGAGACCCAATGCGCGCGCCGCCATCATGAAATAGGCGCCCTGCAACGAGCCATTGCGGAAGGCCGCGACCTCGGCGAATTTCGGATCCTTGAACCAGTCTTTGGCGCCCGGCGCGTGCGGAAACAGTTTCGGCACATGGACGGCGAACTGAAGATCGTAAGCAATGATGGCGGTGGCCGGCGCCGACATTGTCTTGCCGCGGTTGGCATCCGACAAAAAAGGCTTGAGCCGCTCTTTCGCCTCTTTGGAAACCACGAAGACGATTCGCGCCGGCGAAATGTTCGCGCTCGTAGGCCCCAGACGCATGAGGTCGTAGACCGCCATCAGCAGCGCCGTGCTGACGGGCTTGTCCTGCCATTTGTTCTGTGTGCGCGCATCGCGGAAGATGATATCGAGAGCTTCGTCGTTGACGGCGCGGGACATAGCGATTCGCCTGCTGAAATTCGAAGACGAGACTTAGAATCGAAACGCCGCCGGCGCAATTGAGGCGGTCAGATCGCCTCGACGCCGTTCACCTCGGGAATGAAATGGCGCAGCATGTTTTCGATGCCGTTCTTGAGCGTCGCGGTCGAAGACGGGCAGCCCGCGCATGAGCCGCGCAGATGCAGGAACACCACGCCCGAGCCGCCGTCGAAGCCTTTGAAGATGATGTCGCCGCCGTCGCCGGCCACCGCCGGACGCACGCGCGTATCGAGCAACTCCTTGATCTGGGACACGATCTCGGCATCGCCTTCGGCAAAAGTCTCCGCGTCGTCGCCTTCGGCCGCAGCGCTTTCGATCAGCGGCAGGCCCCGCGTGAAATGCTCCATGATCGCGCCAAGGACCGCGGGTTTCAGGTGTCGCCATTCACCGTCGGACTTGGTCACCGAGATGAAATCGGAGCCGAAAAAGACCCGTCCCACCTCCGGGATCCCGAAAAGAGCCGCGGCAAGCGGGGAACGGCCTGCTGCTTCCTTGTCCGGGAAATCGGCGACGGCACTCTCGCCCATCACCTCGCGGCCGGGCAAAAATTTCAGGGTGGCCGGGTTCGGCGTCGATTCGGTCTGGATGAACATGGCTTTTCCGTCCGGTCTAGCCGGGCGTTCCTCTTTGGAGGCATTCCAACAAGCTTACATGGACCCGGTAGCCGCCTCGATCAATGGCGACGTCTGTAGGGTCATTAGGGTCCGGTGCGCCCTAGAAGTCGGACACGATGCCCTTGCGCTCCCAGTCGCCATAGCGCGTGGGCTCGGGACCCTTCGGGCCGCCGATTTCCGCCGGTTTCTTCTCCGGCAACTTGGCGAGCGCAGCCCGCCGCGCATCGGCTTCGGCCTTGGCGCGCTCGCCGGCCAGGCGGATGCGGCGCGCGATCTCGGCTTTGGCGGTTGGCGTCGAACTCATAGCGTCCTTGACGACCGATGGGGTGGCCATACATGACCTTTGGGTCGCAGCCAGAGTGCCGCGCCCGAAAGGCATTTTCAATGACGAACGCGATGCGCACGGGCGAGCCGATGACGGCAGTACTGAATCCGACGCCAAAGCCCGGCCTCTCGCTGTGAACGAGTCCCATTTGCCTGCTGCGGCCGGTGTGCCGGCGCGCGCGGCCGCGCAAGCGATCCTGGGCACGGTCCTGCGCAAACGTCGCCCGCTCGACGCCGCACAGGACGAAATTCTTTTGGAGGCAAAGCTCGCGCCGCGCGACGCCGGCTTCGCACGCGCTATAGCGGGCGAATCATTGCGACGCTTTGGACAACTCGATGCGCTCTTGCGCGAATGCCTGCACAAACCGCTGGCGCCGCATCGAACCGGGCCGACGCTCGAGATATTGCTGACAGGCGCGTGCGAATTGCTGTTTCTGGGCGTTCCCGCCCACGCCGCCGTCGATGCCGCGAATCGATTGGCCGCGCGCGATTCGAAAGCCGTTCATTTCAAATCGCTGATCAATGCAACGCTCCGGCGTCTGGCCCGCGAGGGACAGGCCATGCTCGACGCGCAGGATGCGCTGCGGCTCAACACGCCCGACTGGCTGTGGACGCGCTGGTGCGAAGCCTTCGGCGAACAGACGGCGCGAACCATCGCGCTAGCGCATGCGATACCTGCGCCACTGGATATCCAGACGGCACGCGCCGGATTCGATGCCGCGCGATTGCCGGAAGCAACAACGCTTCCCGGCGGCGTATTGCGGTTGGCCGATGCCGGCCGTGTCGACATTCTATCCGGTTTCGCGGAAGGCGAATGGTGGGTTCAGGATTTCGCGGCCGGATTGCCTGCGCGACTGCTGGGCGATGTGCAGGGCAAAACCGTGATCGATCTGTGCGCTGCGCCCGGCGGCAAGACGGCGCAACTGGCAGCGATGGGCGCTCATGTGATCGCCGTCGAGCGCGAGGCCTCGCGAATTCCGCGCCTCCGGGAAAATCTCGACCGGCTCAAGCTTGCCGTCGAACTGGTCGAAAAGGACGTGCGCGACTACGCGCCCGAAACGCGTGCGCCTTTCGTGTTGCTCGATGCACCCTGCAGTGCGACGGGCACGATCCGACGCCATCCGGAATTGCCCTGGATCAAGAGTGCCTCCGACGTCATGTCCTGTGCACAGACGGCGGGCGAATTGCTCGACGCCGCGGCCGGCATGGTCGCAGACGGCGGCACACTTGTTTTCGCGGTGTGTTCTCTGGAGCGCGAAGAAGGTCCGGACCAGATTGCGGATTTCCTGCGCCGTCATGGGGAATTCCGTCGCGACAGGATTTCGCCCGGCGAAGTTTTCAATCGCACGGAACTGATCGACACCCACGGCGATTTAAGAACGCTGCCCTGCCACATGGCGGAGATCGGCGGTATGGACGGCTTTTATGCCGCGCGGTTCAAGCGCCTATGACAGCCGGCCCAGCGCATAAGCGACGGCCAGATAGATCTTGCCGGTATCCGCGCTCAGGATCGATGAGGTGAGAAGACCGCCGCCGTCGCCCTCGCGCGCATGTGCGAGCAGCGCTTCGAATTCCTCGATGTAGCTGTTGGCGGTCACGCGAAAGCCCGCATTCTCGCGATAGAGCGTCGTGATGCGATCGACCATATCGCTATCGATCGAGCCTGCCAGACGGCGCGCGAACACGGCCCGATCGCCCGCGAGATAGCTTCTCCATTCGTCTTCGCCCGGCGCGGTCGCGTCGGAAATGGATTCGAGATCGATCGCGATATCGGCGAGCGCCGCCTGCAGCGCGCCCAGCGAGGCGGCCGTGTCCGGTTTCAATTCCCGTGCTTTTGCGTCGTTGTTTTCGGCCGCGGCCAAGAGGGTGCTCATGTCCCATGCTTTGGGTTCGGCCGGTTCGGCCTTTTTCTTCGGCCGTTGCGTCAGGCGGCGCGCGAGACCGAGCAGGCCCTCGCTTTCCGGCACGTCCACGGCCGGTTCGCCCTGGACAACCGGCATGCGCAAGCCGTTGCGCGACGCGGTGCGCGCATGGATCGTCGAGAGCGTCCGCGCCGACAGATCGAGAATTTCTTCCGTCTCGCTGCGCACCATCTCGCGCACGCGCTGGGCTTCCTGTTTGGCCACTCCGGGCAACAGGAGCAGATGTTCTTCCACGGCGCCGACGGCACTTGCCAGCACTTGCTTGATTTCTTTCGCTTCGGAAGCAAGTTCGCCGGCCGTGCGCAGCAAACGCTCGCATTCGCCCATTGCTTCGCCCACGAGCGCTTTCGCGTTGGATTTCGCTTCCGCCGCGGTTTCGCCGATCAGGGTTTGCGCGCCGGCGCCCGCGTCATGAAGCGACTCGACCAATCGTGCGAGTGCCGTGGTCGCCCCTTCGCTCACGTCTTTGAGACGCTCGGCTTCGCGCGCGAAACTGGCGGTCAATTGCGTGGCGCGCGCCGCCGAGGCGGACATCATCGTCTCGAGCTGACGATCCGCATCGCTTGTCATCGATTCGAATTTCTGCGCTTCGCTGCCCAGCGCCCCGATGGCTTGCTCGATGGACGCGCGCTGCGCGCCCAACGCGCCTTCGAAGGATACGCTTTCGTCCTTCAATCGCAGCAGCAACTCGCCCATCGCCGCACGGTGCCGTTCATGCCGCGCGAGCACGAACTCGGCGCGCGCCATGGCCGTGTCGGAGACCGTTTCGATGCGCTTGGCCTGGCGGTCGAGTTCGACCGCGACGGCATGAGGCGCTTCTGCTGCCGCGTCCGCGGCCGCACGAAATGTGGTGGATTGCGTTTCGAGCGATAGTCCCGCGCTGCGAAGCGACGCTTCTGCCGTCTCGATGGTCGCCTTCAATTGCGCGGCGCGGCCGGCGATCAGTTCGCTGGCTCGCGTAGCCGTGTCGGAAAGAGAGCCGGCCACCGCGTCGATGCGCTCGCGCTCCTGCGCCAGCCGCGATGCCGCGGCGCCCGCGCGGACGTCAGCCCGGGCTCCCGCCTCGTCGAGGGCCGCAATCTGGTTTTCAAGGACAGATTCCAGCGCGCGCAGGCGCGTGAATGCCCCATCCAGTCCGGCGTTGAGTCCGTCCAGCTCGCGCCGTACCGCCCGGCCCAGTCTCGCCGCCACCCGTGCGCCCGTTTCATCGGCCGAGAACAGCCGATCGGTCGCGTCGGCCAGCGCCTCTGCCGCAACCGACATGGCCTGACCGCGCGTGAAAGCCCAGGCCGAAGCCAGCATCAATACGGGGGGCATCAGGGTCGCGAAGGCAAAAAGCGCAATCTGCTGGGGATCGAGATGGGCGAAACCTCCGGGCCCCAGGTAACCCCACAAATAGGCCCCGGCCGCGCCAATCCAGAAGGCGCCCAGCGTGACCGCGAAGACGAGCGGGCCGATACCCGGTTCGCCGCGCCGCGGCTTGGACGGCTTGGAGTCCTCGGAAAAATTCTCTGCAGTGGTAAGAACGACAGGTTGGCTGCGTTCTGATCCGATCATCGGCACTGGGGAGCCTCGATACGCCTTCGCGGCGCCATATTAACGATGAAGTTCGGAATTTGCGAGGAGTCTTCGAGAGATAGCCACAGGAAGCGCTCGCCCACAGCTCGCTTATACGCCATGGCGCTACGGCGCGCGACATTGCAAAATGAGAATCCGACAATCGTAACGAACGGCCAATGGAAGCCCTGACCCCCAGCCGCACGGCACAGGGCGCCGCGATGCATCGCGCGGCGCATCAATTGCTGGACACGCCGCTCGTCTTTGCGGACCCGCTGGCGCTGCGAATTATCGGCCTCGAGGCCGCTGAAGCCCTGCAAACCGGCCGCGACTGGCATGCCGGCGACCGTGCAGGCGGATTGCGCGCCTTCGTCGCGATGCGGAGCCGCTTTGCCGAAGACGGTCTGGCTGCGGCCGTAGCGCGAGGCGTGCGCCAATATGTGCTCCTGGGCGCGGGGCTCGACACCTTTGCCTATCGGGCAGGCGAACTTTTTTCCGGCGTGACCGTCTTCGAAATCGACCATCCGGCAACGCAAACGTGGAAGCGCGCACGGCTTGCCGAGGCCGAAATTGCGATTCCGTCCAACGTCACATATGGGCCGATCAATTTCGAAACGGAGACGCTCGCCGAGGGCCTGACGCGCGCGGGTTTCGACTTCGCGCAGCCCGCTTTTTTCGCGTGGCTGGGGGTGACCCCCTATCTCTCGCGCGATGCCGTGTTCGAGACGCTGAACTTCATTGTGACGTCGACCAGGTCCGGCAGCGAGATCGTGTTCGACTATTCCCAACCCGTCGAAGCGCTCGATGCTCCACAACGGGCATATTTCGAAGCCATGGCCGAACGCGTTGCGGCGGCCGGCGAACCGTTCCGCTGTTTCTTCGACCCAGTCGAGCTTGCGCATGATTTGGCCGCCCTGGGATTTTCCCGGGTCGATGATTTCGACGCGGCGGCCCTCAACCCGCGCTATTTTGCAGATCGCACCGACGGATTGAAGTTGCGCGGACGCGCGCATGTGGTGAAGGCTCGCGTCTGACTCTGAAGGGGAAACAATTCATGACGATGCTGATTGCGGCTGCGGCCGTGTTCTTGGGAATTCATCTCGTGATCTCGGGCACGAGAGTCCGTGATGCGATCACGGGAGCGATCGGGGAAGGTCCGTATCTTGGTCTTTTCTCGCTGGCTTCGATCGGCGCAATCGTCTGGTTCGCAATTGCCTATAAGACGGCGCAGCGCGACGACTATCGCTTGCTCTACGATCTCGGTCCCGGTGTGAAGCATCTCGGCATTCCGGTGATCGCGCTCGCGTTTGTCCTGGGCGTCCAGGGCCTGTTCATGTCGAATCCGACATCGCTGCGGCAGGAAGGAGCGGCTGCCAAGCCCGACACGATCAAGGGTGTGCTGCGCATCACGCGTCATCCGTTCCTGTGGGGCGTGGCCATCTGGTCGGCGTTCCATCTGTTGGCCAACGGCGACGAAGCGTCGGTGATTTTCTTCGGAAGCTTTTTTGTTCTTTCGATCCTCGGAACGTTTTCGATCGATGCCAAGCGTCGCCGCAAAATGGGCGACGCGTGGGCCGCATTTGCGTCGAAGACCTCGAACGTTCCGTTTGGGGCGGTCATCACCGGCCGCAACAGCCTGAACCTGGGCGAAAGCTTTGGCTGGCGGTTCTGGGTCGCAGCGCTCCTGTTTGTCGCGGTTCTGTTCGCGCACGCGCATGTCTTCGGCGTCTCTCCCTTTCCCGGCGGAGTGGTGCCTGTCTAGACGCGCGTTAACGCCGTTTTGATTGATTGAGGGTCAGACTGGCGGCAGCCTCAAAGGAATATGCCGTTGGCGGTTGCGCAATCACGCCCGGTCGATATGGCCCATCTCGCTCGCTACACGGGCGGTGATGCCGCACTGAATGCCGAGGTTTTCGAACTGTTTGTGGGGCAGGCGACCGACCTGGTGCGCCAGCTCGAAAGCGTGATCCAAAGCGGCGATACGAAGCTGTGGCGTCATGTGACGCACACGGTCAAAGGGGCGGCCCGGGGAATCGGCGCGTTCGATCTGGCCGACGCCGCGGCGAGTGCAGAACCCATCGATCCTGCTCTCGATGCCGAACGCGCCGCAGGAGCCTTGCGCCAGATCCATGCGCAAACCGAGAC
>JBEKLK010000023.1:0-17602 GCA_050010235.1 Rhizomicrobium sp. | reverse complement strand
AGCAGGACGAGATGCGAAAGGAATATGATGCGTTGTCGAAGACGGCGATCCTGCGCGCTGTCTTCATGGATTGGGTTGCGATGCGCGACGAAGACCGCGCCTGCATGAACGCGGGAGGGAAATGATGGCCCCACGCACCCAAACGAGCCTCGACCTCGCGCAGCAGATCGGCCGGATGGCGGCCGCGCTCGATCGCGTGGCGGAGGACCGGAAAGAATTCCTGGCCCAGATCGACAAGCTGGATTCCAGCATCGCCGCCATGAGCGGCGTGCTGTCCGAGATGCGCGCGGCCTTTAGCGGAATGATCCGGCGCACCGAAGCGCTGGAGAAAGACGGCGAACGCTGCGAAAAGTTGGAAGCGCGCGTCGGCGCACTCGAATATTGGCGCGCCAATCGGCGCCGGACCATGACGGCCATCGCGGCCGTGGCGGGCGCCGGCGGATCAGCACTTCTGCAGGTCATTCTCCAATTGGTGGGCTACATCCTTACGGCGCATCCGTAACGGCTCGAGCCTGGCGCGACGCATCCGCAAACCAGGAATTCGCGGATTTATGGCGCTCTTGCCGCAAGAAATCGACGGGTCCGGCCCCTACCTTTGGGCCATGAGCGAATCCATGTTGTTCGCGGCCTGCAGGCCAAGTCGGCAGAACCGGCTGGAGTGATCCGCGACCTAGACAAGCAAGCCAAGGCGCTACGGACCTGGCCCACACTGGCGCCTCCATCAAGCTATTCGATCCGCATGCCAAACCCCAGGCCATCACGCCCCACAGGAAGCAGAAGCGGTCGCAGTAATTTCGCCATGGGGACATCCAGGCTGATGGTGGACACGCTGCGGGAGCGGCCAAGTCTCACGGCAGCGGGGATTGCGACGGCGCTTCTCACGCACAGGGGCGTCCCGGCAGATGAGGCCATTGCGGGCGACCTGAAAAAGCGGGTCCTGCTCTTGCTCCGGGCTATGAGGAAACAGGGCAACGTGCCGCGCGAGGCGCGGTCGGGACGGAGCCGCAATGCAAGGTCGCGGAAGGCTGATCTGCGACGGGCCGTTCGCTTTTTTGTTGACGGGAGCGGCACTTAGCGCCTAGTACACCGTCTGCGACCGGACTGTTGCCAACCGGTAACACCCGCGAGCAGAATTAACCCATAGCAAAGGAACCGGCCGATCTTGAGCCATCGCAATGCTGCCACACGTAAAGTGTAGTAAACTCCTTGCGATTCTGGGGCCCGGACCGGAACCGATGCCACGAAAACTTCTTTACTGGTACACCCGCCCCGAGTCTTGCGGTTGGCTTGGGCGTCTGCATACTATCAACCGCCAAAATTCTTAACCGGTTGGGAACTTGTGCGGGGCACAATCCGGGTAGGAACTGGAGAATACCATGTCTGAGGCCTTCACGACGGTATGCGTCTCGCTGGAAGATCGCGAGGACGGCGGACTGCGCGTGTTCAGCACGGAGCTGCCCGGCCTGATCCTGAGCGGTGCCAACAAAAAGACCGTTCTGGACAAGATCGCGCCTGCCATTACCGCCCTCTTCAAGGCGGCCAAGAACCTTGACGTGATTGTGCGCCCGGCGAAGGCGCTGAGCGAGGTCTTGGACGGCAAGAATCCTCAGACGTTCGACATGAACGTCCAGCACGCCGGGGACCGGCCGATGGCCAATATCCACACCAAAGTATTTGTTGTCGAGTACCGCGAGGCAGCCTAACTTCTGGCTGTATGATCGCTGTCCGATTCTTCGCACGTTCCGACGTGGAGAGGATCCTTGCGCCCTACGGCTGCGAGTGTGCGAAAACTTTGCCCGACGGCACCGAACTGTGGGTTACCGGGTGGAACGAATACTTCACTCTGTCCCCAGAGGATCCGGCCGGGGACCACGACCCTCGCTACGATTTTTGGCAAATCCAGCGCGTGATGTCCGCCGTGATCGGACAGACTATGCCTTCGGACTGGCACTCCAACGGTAAACGCAAGAAGCGGGATTGACACTCGCCAGGCTGCTGCGATGACGATCTCGTGCCGCTGCCAATATCCGCTGAAATCCATAGATGGCTTGCGGGAGAGTGCGAGATCGGCAACGCGGCGAACTTGATCGCCATTCGATACGCGGCGGTTAGACGGCTTCGCTCCCTGGGGCCGGCTTATGAGAAATAGCAACGGCACAGGTCCTCGGCTCATTCGGGGTCACAAAAGTGTCGAACTTTGAATCAATACCGGCAACCCTCAGTGCGTCCGACACAGCGATGGCGTGCGGCGGCGGATTTTTTTCGTCGTGAACGACGATCAGGACGCCACGTTCGTCCATAGAGTTAGATTGCATCTGCTGTGGAAGATATTGCGCTGAGCAGAATCCTTCTGCTTTAAAAGCCTCCAAGATTTCGATGGCGTATTGTTGAGGCTCGCGCTCGATTACACAACCGATATAGATGAAAAGGCGTGCCTCAATCGGAATTGCGCGCAATGCTTCGCAAAGAATTGTTTTCTGATTCGCCGATAGGTGTCGTTCAAATGTCTCGTAGTTATACCATTTCGTGAGCGTTGCGAGTTCGCTCCGCGTATCAGCTAATTCGGCTGAAAGAACCCGTAACTGTTGTGCGGCTTGATCGGGCGATGCACCGCTGAGCTTAGACTTATAATCTTCAACTCGCTCCTTGAGGTTGGCAATGTGCGCGTCCTTCTGTTCTACCGTCCCATCATGCGCGGCGTGACGTGACTCATGCAATTTGCCTACAAAGAATGTCGATAGCAGCAGCGCAAGACCGAATACTGCGAGCACGAGAAGCGGGGCGCCCGTCAACACGGACCACTCCTGGTGTGCGTGATGAATCGCCCATTCGACAACAGCATCCATGGCCAAGTCCTACCGCAACGAGCGGTAGAAACCGAATCCAGAGAGGTTGTGGAGTCGCCCAAAGCTGACGCCGAGTCACGCATTATAGGTTTGTGGCAAGAGCGCCATAAGTCCGGGAATTCGACGGCCCGTCGGCGAAAGCAGACAGGTCCATTTTTGTCCGGTGCACTTTATCTTGGTGCTCTTTCACGGCGGCGGTGGTTTGTCGGCGATCCAGAGCCAGCGCGTGCGGTTGACGTTTCGGATGTTCGCGATCCAGCCCTTGACATAGGGCTGCACCAGATCGCGCGTGACCAGGAACCGGATCGGCACCCAGGGGTAATCGTCGAGCGCCGTCTGCTCGGCGCGATCGAGCAGGTCACCGCGGATTTTCGCATCGGGCTGGAGTTGAGCCTTCTGCAACAGCGCGTCATAGACGGGATTCTTATAGAGGCTGTAATTCAATCCGCTGTCGGAGCGAAGAAGGTCGAGGAAGTTGGTCGCGTCGTCGAAATCGGCGATCCAGGACGCACCCGCAATATCGAAATCGCGATTCTGCAGGTTCACGTAGTGGATCTGGATGTCCACCTGCGCGATGTCCATATCCATATAGATTTGCTTGACCATGGATTGGATTGCGGCCGCCGAGCGCTTGGCATCGGGATCGCCGATCGTCTCAAAGGTGATATGGGCGGGATTTGCCGGCCCATATCCCGCTTCGCGCATGAGCGCCTGCGCCTTTGCGACGCGCCGGTCATAGGGCATCGATTTGAAATCGAAAGCGGCGTGATCGGGGAAATTGGCGACACCCGGCGGCACAATGGAATAGGCCGCCCGTTCGCCCAGTTTGTAGATTCGGTCCGCGATCATCTCGCGATTCACCGCAAGATCGATCGCTTCGCGCACGCGCTTGTCGGCGAACGGCGCGCGCGTGTTGTTCATCACGATGTACGACACGCCCAGATAGGGCGCGATCTGCAGCGCGCGCGGGATATGCGTGCGCATCCAGCCGATCTCATAAGCAGGCAGCGGATTTTGCGTGTCCAGTTCCTCCGCGCGAAACCGCCGCAGCGCGGCTTCGCTGTCGCTTGACGGAAAGTAGTTCACAGTCTCCACGCGCACATGTGCCGCGTCGTAGAATCGCGGGTTCTTGATCAGGGTGATGTGGTCGTTCGGATACCATTCCTTCAGCGTGTAGGCGCCGTTAGAGACGTAATGCTCCGGGGTGGACCACGCCGTGCCGTATTTGAACAGCACATGCCGGGGCAGGGGAAACGTCGACTGATGCATCAGGAGCTGCGGAAGATAAGGCGCGGGATGTTCGAGATGCAGGACCAGCGTGCCGTCGTCGGGCGCCTCCGCACCGAGGGCAGAAGGGGGTAATTTGCCGTTCGAGATCGCCTGCGCATTCTTGAAGACCCACAGATTGTAGCCGTATTTGGCGCCCGTTTGCGGATCAAGAATGCGCCGCCACGCATAAATGAAATCGTGAGACGTGACCGGCACGCCATCGGACCACAGATGACGGCGCATGTGGAAGGTCCAGGTGAGGCCGTCCGGCGAAGTCTGCCAGCTTGCTGCGGCGCCCGGGATGGGATTGCCCGCGCGATCCTCGGTGACGAGCCCCACGAGCAGGTCGCCCACGATGTTCGACTCGAGGGTAATATCGATGAAGTGAGGATCGAGGCTCGCCGGTTCTCCGCCATTGCCGCGATTGAGCGTCATGCCCGAATGGGGCGCGGCTGGCGCGCAGGCGGCAACGACGCATGCGAGCGCGAGCAGGCTTCGCATCATGCCTCCCGCGCGCTTGCCCCGTTCGATCATCCGTAAAGTGCGTTTCGGCGCGCGAGGCTTTCCGCCGGCCAGAGTTTCTTGGTTTCGTAATAGACTTCGAACGCGGGAACACCGTCGGGCAGCGCGACCCAAGGCAGTTTCGAGCGGGTGAAGATGTGCACATCCGGCGGCATCTGCGAGGGATCGTCGAGCGTGCCGACGCGGACAAAACGATCGAGCTTGCGGCCGCCATACTCGCTCCACACCGCTGCCAGACATTTGGGGCAGCGATAGACGATATGCGGCTTGCCACTGTCTGTCGGCATCGAGATCGGGATCGTCTCGCCCGACAGGATTTCGACTCTGTCGGCTTCGATGAGCGCGTTGAGCACGAAGGCCGTGCCCGTCTGCCTCTGGCAGTCGTGGCAATGGCAGCAATGCACGAACATCGGCGCGCTCTTAAGCCGGTAACGCAATGCGCCGCAGGCGCAGCCGCCTTCCAGTTCCGTCGACATCCGCATCTCCGCAAGCGAGAGAGGAACTGTCAGACGAGGAACCTGTTGCGGTCAAGCGAGAGGTAGCGTGTGCGGTTGGTGTCGAGCGAATTGTTGACCCAACCCCTGACTGCAGGCGAAACCAGGTCGCGCGAGACGCCGAAATAGACCGGCGCCAGGGCCACGTCGTCGAGCATGGTCTGCTCCGCCGCTTCCAGAACGGACGCGCGCTGGGCGGGATCGCGTTCGTGATCCGCCTGGTCCATCAGCGAATCGAACTTGGCGCTGGAATAGCGGCCGAAGTTCAAATCCTTGGTCGAAGTCTGGCACAGGAACAGATAGTCCTTGGCGTCACGATAATCCGCGACCCAGCCGGCCCAGGCCGCCGTGAAATCCTGCCGGCGCAGCGTGTTGTAGTGGTTCTTGCCGTCGGAAGGCACGATGCGCACCTCCGCGCCGACGTCCTTCCACATCGCCTGCAGGGCGACGGAAATGAGCCGGGCGTCGGATTGATCCTCGATGTTGTAATCGAAGGTCAGCGGATTGCCGGGGCCGTAACCGGCCTCCTTGAGCAAGGCCTTCGCCTTCTCGATGCGGGCTGCCATCGGCAGGGTCCGGAAACCGATCTGGGCCTTGCTCGGATAGCCGGGCATGTAAGGCGGCACGAACGCGTAGGCCGCCTTCTCGCCCGCATGCATCACTTTGGCGGCGATGATCTCGCGATCGATGGCAAGCGACATGGCGGTGCGCACCCGCAGATCGTTGAAGGGCGGCTGGATGACGTTGAACTGGATGTATTGCGTCAGGATGTAGGGCGCCACGTGCAGTGCGCCGGGCAGGTTGGAGCGCGCCCAGGTGATTTCCTGCGAAGGCACGCCGTTTTGCATGTCGAGTTCGCCGCCGCGGAACCGCTTGAGCGCGGCCGAGAAATCCTGCGTGGGATAGAAATACACATTGTCGATCTTCACATTCTCGGCGTCGTAGAAGTGCGGATTTTTCACCAGCAAAATGTGGTCGTTCGGCACCCATTCCTTCAGCACATAGGCGCCGTTGGTGACGATGTTCTCCGGCTGCATCCACCGGTCGCCGTGAAGCTCCACCACATGCTGGGGCACCGCGAACGTCGCGTAATGCGTAAAGAGCTGGGCGATATAGGGCACCTGGACGTTGAACGCGATTTCAAGCGTCTTGTCGTCCAGCGCGCGGGTGCCGAGCTTGTCCAGCGGCAGCTTGCCGCCATTCACCGCTTCCGCATTCACGATGGGATAGAGGATGGAAGCGTATTGCCCGGCCGTCTTGGGATCGAGAATGCGGCGCAGCGAGAACACATAATCCTGCGCCGTCACGGCCACGCCGTCCGACCATCTGTGGTCGCGCAGCTTGAAGGTGTAAACGAGTCCGTCGGCGCTGGCGGAATAGCTGAGCGCCGCTCCGGGCACGGCGTTGGCCGCGGCGTCCTCCGTCATCAGGCCCAGGAACATGTCGCCGATGATGTTGTTCTCGTAGGAAGACGAAGCGAGATGCGGGTCCAGCGTGTCGGGCTCGGCTGCATTGCCGCGATTGAAGGTCCTGGCATCGGCAACCGCCCGATGGCCCTCGCCCGAGCCGCGCAGCGCGAACGCAGTGCCGCCCACCAGGACAGCCGCACTGGCCCCGCTCAGCAGCAGGCGCCGGGACAATCTCGGTTCCGAACCAGCCATGAATGACCTTGACCCTTGCCCTCTGGGCTCTTTCGAGCGCCGAAAACCCCATGCGCGACCTCCCCACTTGCCGTATCATCGGACCGACAGTCGGCGGGGCGCCGTGAATCAGTCAATTAAGCCACAAGGGGCTAAACGAGATATGAACCGATCGATCTGGGCCGCGGCTGCTGCGGCGCTTTTGTTCTCTGTTCCGGCAATCGCCGACGACCGCAGCCAGGTCCTGGAGTCGTTTGGAAAATGCGCCGGAATGGCCGACGACAAGGCCCGGCTGGCCTGCTACGACGCGCTCGCCCCCCAGGTGAGGGACGCCCTCAGCGCCCCGCCGCCCATGGTCGCCTCGGCACCGTATGCGCCCACGGAACAGGAACAAAAGTCCTGGTTCGGCTTCGATGTGGGAGCCCTGTTCGGAACTTCGCCGTCCAAGCAAACCACGCCGCAGCAGTTCGGCAGCGACCAGATCCCGCAAGCCGCCCCGCCGGTAAATGCCGCGGCGCCCGCCCAGCCTGCCGAGGTCGACAGCATCACCGCCGGCGTGACCGATTATGCCTTCACCCCGTTCGGCAAATTCATCGTGTTTCTGGATAACGGTCAGGTTTGGCGTCAGGAGGAGGGCGATACGGATCGCGCGCATTTCGCCAAGAATCCGAAGGACAACACGGTGACGATTTCGCGCGGCTTCCTGGGCAGCTATAATCTGACGGTCAATGACAGCGGCAATCTGATCAAGGTCAAGCGCGTGAAATGACGGTCTCAGGCGGGATCGTGTTCCGCCACGAAATGGCCGCGTGTCACCTCGAGCAATTTCGGGCGATATTGTTGCGCATCCGGATCGTCGATCATCTTCGACTTCAGGAAGGTGAGCGGTGCGCGCGTATCGAGCGGTGAGGGCAGATCGACCGGCAGCGGCACGCGCGCCTTGGCGCGTTCGGCCTTGGGATCCGGGATCGGAACGGCGGAGATCAGCGCGCGCGTATAGGGATGGCGCGGATCTTCGTAGATCATGTTGCGGTCCGCCAATTCCACCACGCGACCCAGATAAAGCACCATCACGCGATGGGCGACCTGACGCACGACCGACAGGTCGTGGCTGATGAAGATCATCGACATGCCGAATTCGGCCTGCAGCTTCAGGATCAGATCGACGATCTGGGACTGGATCGAAACGTCCAGCCCGCTGACGGCCTCGTCGCAGATAATGAGTTTCGGTTTCAGGATCATCGCGCGCGCAATGCCGACGCGCTGGTTCTGGCCGCCGGAGAATTCATGCGGATAGCGGTTGATCCAGGCCGGATCGAGGCCGACGCGGTCCATGATGCTGCGCACCTCGGCGGTCACACGATCCCGCGATAATTCCGGGTGCAGCGAGGTAAGCGGCTCGGCGATCGATTGGCCGATCGTCATGCGCGGATCGAGGCTCGCCAGCGGATCCTGGAAGACGATCTGGAATTCCTTGCGAAGCTTGCGAACTTCACTGTCGCGAAGCGGGTCGAGATCGCGGCCGCACCACAGGACGACGCCGTCGGTCTTGGGAAGGAGCTTCAGGAGCGCGCGCGCGAGCGTCGACTTGCCGCAACCGGACTCGCCCACGATGCCAAGCGTCTCGCCCTGCTTGAGTTCGAAGTTCACGCCGTCGATCGCGCGCAGCGACTTTATGCGCGCGAACGGAAAGCCGCCCATGCGAACCGGGAAATTGACTTTGAGCTCCTCGACTTCGAGGATTTTCGGAGCGTTCGACAGCTCCTCGAACGGCCTCAGCGGTATGTGACCCGGTCGCGACGGGCGGTCGATGCGCGGCATCGCATCGAGCAACGTCTTCGTATAGTCGTGTTTGGGACGATAGAAAATGTCGTCCACCATTCCCGATTCCACGATCTCGCCCTGGCGCATGACCTGGACCCGGTCCGCGATTCCCGCGATCACGCCCATGTCGTGCGAGATCATCACGATCGAGGTTTTCAATTCCTTTTTCAGGTCCCGCATGATCTCGAGGATCTGCGCCTGCACCGTCACGTCGAGCGCAGTGGTGGGTTCGTCTGCGATCAGGAGGTCGGGTCCGCAGACGGTCGCCATCGCGATGGTCACGCGCTGGCGCATGCCGCCGGACAGTTCATGCGGGTATTGAGTCATTCGCTGCCGGGCTTCGGGAATGCGCACGAGGCCCATGATCTCGACGCAGCGCCGCTCGGCCTCGCCATAGGGCACGCGCTGATGGATTCGCAGCGCCTCGATGATCTGGGCGCCGATCGTCATGTGCGGGGTGAGAGAGGTCAGCGGATCCTGGAAGATCATGGTGATCTTGGAACCGCGCAATCTGTTGAGCTTCGCCTGCGGCAGGCTCAGGAGCTCCTGGTTGCTGAACATCACGCTACCGGTGGCGCGCCCGTTCGCTGCGAGGAGACCGGTCGCGGCCAGGAAAAGCTGGCTCTTGCCCGAGCCGGATTCGCCGACGACGCCAAGGCATTCGCCGGCCGAGACATGGAGCGACACCTTTTTGACCGCATGCACTTCGCCGTCATTCGTGGCGAAGCGAACGTCGAGATCGTTGATCTGGAGGATCGGCGGAGCCATGGCCTAACGGTCCTTGGGATCGAGGGCGTCTCTGAGCCCGTCGCCGATGAAGTTGAAGCAGAACAGCGTCACCGCCATGAACAGCGCCGGGAAGATCAGCGCCCAGGGCGCGGTCTCCATCTGGTTGGTGCCGTCCTGGATCAGCACGCCCCAGGACGTGAGCGGCTCCTGCACGCCGAGACCCAGGAACGACAGGAAACTCTCAGCCAGGATCACGGCCGGGATGGTCAACGTCACATAGACCATCACCGGGCCCACGACGTTGGGAATGATGTGACGGCGGATGATGGCGAACTGGCTCACGCCCGCGGCGCGGGCCGCTTCCACGAATTCCTTCTGCTTGATGGAGAGCGTCTGCCCGCGCACGATCCGGGCCATGGTGAGCCAGACGACGGCGCCGATGGCCATGAACAGCAGGAAGATGTCGCGGTTGAACACGACCATCAGGATGATCACGAGGAAGATGTAGGGAAGCGAATAGAGGATGTCGACGAAGCGCATCATCAATTCGTCGACCCGTCCGCCGAAAAAGCCTGCGATCGCGCCATAGGCCACGCCGATCACGAGGCTGACGAACGTGGCGGCCAGCCCCACCGCAAGCGAAACCCGCGCGCCGTAAAGCACGCGCACGAAGAGATCGCGGCCCAGCGCGTCGGTGCCGAACCAGTGCGCGCCGCCGGCATTGCACAGCACCATCTTGTCCGGCCACCAGTCGGGCGAGCAGGACACGAGGTCGTAGTTGAGCTTGTCGAACGGGTAGGGCGACAGCATCGGCGCGAAGATCGCCATCAGCGTGATGATGGAAAGGATCACCATGCTCACCACGGCCGCCCGGTTCTTGAACAGCCGGGCGCGCGCGTCGATCCACAGGCTGCGGCCCTGTATGGCGGCTGCCTTCACGATGGTCTCTTCTGCGGTGGCCTGGAGCGCCTGCGTGCTCATCGTTGATACCTCACGCGGGGATCGAGGACGGCGTAGAGCAGGTCGGCGATCAGATTGAGCGTGATGATGAGGATCGCGTAACAGATGACCACGCCGAGCACGAGGGTGTAGTCGCGATTGAGCGCGCCCTGCACGAAGTAGCGTCCGATGCCGGGAATGCCGAATATCTGCTCCACGATGAGCGAGCCGGTAAGGATATCCGCGACCGCGGGACCCAGATAACTGACCAGCGGCAGAAGCGCCGCGCGCAGCGCATGGCGGACGACGATCAGATGATCGGGAAGCCCCTTGGCGCGCGCCGTGCGGATATAGTTCGAGCGCAACACTTCCACCATGGAGCCGCGCACCAGCCGCGCGATGATGGCGATCTGTGGCAGCGCCAGCACGAATACCGGCAGGATCATGTTGGCGAGCGCGCCGTCGTTCCAGCCGCCCACGGGCAGCGAGACGTCGTAGCCGAACAGGTGAACCCCGTAGACGCCGAATATGAGAGTCAGAATGGGCGCCGTCACGAAAGTGGGAATGGTGATGCCGACCATGGCCACGCTCATCACCGCGTGATCGAGGGCCTTGTTCTGATAGAGCGCCGCGTAGGTGCCGAGCGATATTCCGAGGATCAGCGCCAGCACGATGGCGCTGGCGCCCAGCCGCGCGCTGACGGGCAGACCCTGTTCGATCAGTTGGGTGACCGTGAAGTCCTTGATCTTGAACGAGGGGCCGAGATCGAAATGGGCCAGACGGTCGAGATAGATGAAATATTGCTGGTAGACCGGCTTGTCGAGGTTATAGGCCGCTTCGATGTTGTGCTCGATTGCGGGGGGCAGGCGGCGCTGGCTGTCGAACGGACCGCCCGGCGCGATGCGCATCATGAAGAAGGCGATCGTGATGATGACGAAGAGCGTGGGGATCGCGCCCAGGAAGCGTCGGATGGTGTAGGACAGCATCGGGACGCCTTATTCCTTCGACCAAATGCCAGCGGGAGGGAATCGCATGTTAACGATGACGACACCGCCCCCGAAGTCAATGTTCAACTGAGGTGGCCTGAGCATGCATGGCGCTGGTCAAAGATTCCCTAATTTCGGGAATAATGGGATTAATTTCCGGGAATAGTCCTCGCGACGCGGAGGCCGATTAGCCTATGCAAATCGCGCCTCGCAGATCGGTGGCGGCGATGCATGCCGCGACCTGTTTACGGTTTGGTAACGCGTTTGCCCCGGCGAGGCTTAGGCAGCTTGCCGCCAAGCACGCCCCTGAGTGCCGCGCGCTGCGCGAGTTTGTAATCCAGGCTGTATCCCGCCAGGGCCGAACTCACGGCGAGACCGAAAAAGCTCGACCGATTCATGCCGAGCTCCGCCGCGCATTTGTCCGCCCGCTCGATCAACTGCCGGGGCAGATAGACATTTACGCGCTCGGAGATGTCAGGCCACTCGACCCCGACCACAATGACGGCAATGAAGTCGCAGCCTTTCGGGATTTCGATCTTCTCGATGGGCGAAGGATCGGGAAGCGGCTTTTCGTTTTCGGCGAGCGTGACGATCTCGCGCGCCAGCGCGCTTTGCGCCCGTTCCAACGTTTCCTCCTGCGAGGTCGCGCCGACCACGCAATCGGGAAAATCGGGAAACCAGACGCCGAAGCTTCGCTTGGGTCCCCGTTCCAGAACGGCCGGATAGAAGCGGCGCGTCATGTGGCGCTGGAGTTCATGTGTGCGATATCGCACAAGAAGAGAGTGTGTGTCAATGCACACAATTGCGTAGCTGAAGCCACAATGCCGGATGACGCCGCGCCTATCGTCTCACCCCGCCGACGGCAGCTTGAGGTCCGGCGTCAGCAGCGTTTCGAAGGCGCGGGCCGTCACCAGTTCGCGCGCGGCGGCGATGGCGGGGGCGAAGAAGCGGTCGCGATCGAAACGCGGCACGCGGGCGCGCAGTTTGGCGTGGGCCGCTTCGAGCGTGTCGGAGCTTTTGAGCGGGCGCTGGAATTCGATGCCTTCGGCCGCGGCCAATAGCTCGATTGCCAGGATATTGCTCGTGTTCGCGTTCATTGCGCCCAGTCTGCGCGCAGCAAACGTCGCCATCGACACAAAATCCTCCTGATTGGCGGAGGTCGGCAGCGAATCCACGGAGGCGGGATGCGCCAGCGATTTGTTCTCGGATGCGAGCGAGGCCGCGGTGACATGCGCGATCATGAATCCGGAATTGATGCCGCTTTCGCCGGCGAGGAACGGCGGCAGGCCGCTGAGCGAGGAATCGATCAGGAGCGCGATGCGCCGCTCGCTGAGCGCGCCCATTTCCGCGATGGCGAGCGCCAGCGCGTCGGCGGCGATCGCCACGGGCTCCGCGTGGAAATTTCCTCCCGACAGCACCGCGCCGTCGTCGAACACGAGAGGATTGTCCGTCACCGCATTCGCTTCGATCGCGAATACGCCCGCGGAATGGCGCAGCATGTCGAGACACGGGCCTAGCACCTGCGGTTGGCAGCGGATGGAATAAGGGTCCTGCACGCGCGTGCAATCGACATGGCTGCGGCGGATGTCGCTGTCCGCCATCAGCGCGCGCAAGGCCGCCGCCGCCGTAATCTGTCCCGGCTGGCCGCGCGCCGCATGGATGCGCGCATCGAACGGCGTGTCGCTGCCCTTGACCGCATCCGTCGACAGCGCACCCGCGATCAACGCCGCTTCGAGATTGGCTTCGGCGGCAAATAAATTCACCAGCGCGAGCGCGGTGGAAACCTGCGTGCCGTTGAGGAGCGCAAGCCCTTCCTTCGCTTCGAGGTCAAGCGGATGGAGCCCGGCTTTGGTCAGGGCCGCGCGCGCCGACATGGATTCGCCTGCGAAGCGCGCGTGTCCTTCGCCGATCAACACGGCCGAAAGATGCGCGAGCGGCGCAAGATCCCCCGAAGCGCCCACGGAGCCCTGTTCGGGAATTTCCGGCAAGACGCCCTTGTTGAGGAGTTCGAGCAGGCGTTCGACCACGACGCGGCGCACGCCCGAATAGCCCCGCGCCAGGCTCGAGACCTTGAGCGCCAGCACCAGCCGCACGACGCCGTCCGGCAACGGCGCACCGACGCCGGCCGCATGCGACAACACGAGATTGCGCTGCAACGCCTTGAGATCGCCCGGCGCGATGCGTGTCTGCGCGAGCCTGCCGAACCCCGTGTTGACGCCATAGATTGCGAGGCCCGAGCCGAGAGCCTGTTCGATCAGCGCGCGGGAGCGCTCGATGCCGGGCCACGCGGCGTCGGCCAAAGTCACGGGACCGGCGCCATCCGCGATCCGACGCCACAATGACAGCGGCGCCCTGCCGGGAACGATTTCGAGTTTGCTCATCTGTCGCGGTCGCCTCAGGTTCGGCAGTCTTTTCGTCTCTCGCGCGATTCGTCGCAAGGGGCGGTCGGTTGGGGCGTCTTGACGCCTTGCATGGCGCAAGGATCAGTGCGGGAAAGCCGTCATTTTGGCCGATCATTCCCGAAAGGTATCGTTCATGCCCTTGCCGAAAGTGCTCGAAGGCCGATTGCGGCTGCCAGTGATCGGCTCGCCGCTGTTCATCGTCTCGGGGCCGGAGCTCGTGATCGCCCAGTGCAAGGCCGGCATTGTTGGTGCGTTTCCCGCCCTCAATGCGCGTCCCGCCCCCGTGCTCGACGAGTGGATCGTCCGCATCAAAAGCGAGCTGGCGGCATTCGAGCGCGAGACGGGCAGGACGGCCGCGCCTTTCGCGGTCAATCAGATCTGCCATTCCTCCAACGATCGCCTCGCCCAGGATATCGAAACCTGCACGCGCCATGAGGTGCCGATCATCATCACCTCTCTGCGTGCGCCCCGGGAAGTGGTGAGTGCTGCGCATTCCTATGGCGGTATCGTGCTGCACGACATCATCAATGTGCGCCATGCGAAAAAGGCGATAGAGGAAGGCGTGGACGGGCTCATTCCCGTTTGCGCGGGCGCCGGCGGACATGCAGGTGTGCTGAGCCCCTTCGCGCTGGTGTCCGAATTGCGCAGTTTCTGGAACGGCACGATCGCGCTCTCCGGCTCTATCGCAAACGGCCGCGCGATTTTGGCGGCGCAGGCATTGGGTGCGGATCTCGCCTATATGGGCACGCGCTTCATCGCCACGAAGGAAGCAAATGCGCCGGAAGCATATAAACGCGCCCTGGTGGACGCGGCAGGCGGCGGCGACATCGTCTATTCGAACCTGTTCACGGGCGTGCACGGAAATTATCTGCGCTCGTCCATCGTCGCGGCCGGCCTCGATCCGGAAAACCTGCCGCAATCGGACAAGTCCAAGATGAATTTCGGCTCGGGCGGCAACACCGCCAAGAAGGCATGGCGCGACATCTGGGGCGCGGGGCAGGGCGTGGGCCAGATCGCGGATGCGCCGACCGTGCAGGAACTGGTCGACCGTCTGGCTGTGGAATATGGCGAGGCCAAACGCGCCCTGGCGGCCTGAGTGCATGAGGCCCGCGCTCGTATTATGATTTGGGCATGAAAAACGGGCGGGGCTATGACGCATTCCGGCGCGAACGCGATGCCTTGACGGCATGGCTGTTCGACGACGCGCTGCCGCTCTGGTGGCGGGTCGACGCGGATCGCGTCTCCGGCGGCTTCTTCGAGCAGATCGGCCAAGACGGAAAGCCGATCGACGGCATCAGGCGGGTGCGGGTACCCGCGCGCCAGATCTATTCCTTCGCCGTCTCGCGCGATCTGGGATGGAACGGCCCGTTCGAAGCCGTCGAGCATGGCCTGAATTTTCTCGTGACCAAATGCTACGGCAGCAATGGCTGCTTTCTGTCGAATGTCACGCCGGAGGGCAGGCCGGTCGGGCGCGAATTCGATCTCTACGACAATGCGTTCGGTTTGTTCGGGCTTGCCTTCGGCTTCGCGGCGCGCACGGAGCGCGTGCTGCTTGCCACTCTGGCCGACACCATTCGCGACAAGCTGATCACGGGCTGGGCTCATCCTCTGGGCGGCTTCGAGGAAGCTGAGCCGCGCATGCTGCCGCTGCGCGCCAATCCGCATATGCATCTTCTGGAGGCGGCACTCGCCTGGATCGAAATCGATCCGGCCAGCGAAGCGTGGAATTCTCTGGCCGACGAACTTGCCGAACTGTGCCTCGCGAAATTTCTTCATCCCGCAAATGGCTGCGTGCGCGAATTCTTCGACGGCGATTGGAATCCGGCGCCGGGCGAGATGGGCCATATCGCGGAGCCGGGACATCAATTCGAATGGGGCTGGCTCCTGACGCGCTGGGGACGCATGCGCGCCCGCGACGATGCGCTGGCAGCGGCGAAGAAACTCGTGATGCTCGGCGAACGCCATGGGGTCGATCCCGTGCGCGGTGTGGCCTTCAATCTGATCCGGGACGATCTAAGCCCGATGGACAAAGCCGCGCGCCTGTGGCCGCAGACCGAGCGGATCAAGGGCTGGCTCGCCGCCGCGTCGCTTGCCGATACGGCCGACGAAATCGACCAGGCCTTCGCGAAGGTCGCCGACGCGTCGGCCGTGCTCAGACGTTATTTCGAGACGCCCATCCGCGGCCTGTGGCGCGACAAGATGGACGAGGAGGGTCGGTTCGTCGAAGAGCCGGCGCCCGCCAGCAGCCTCTATCATATCGTATGCGCGATCTCGGAACTGCACGCGGTCGTGGCATGATCATTCTCAGTGCGGATATCCGCCCCATCCGGAAGCGGCCGAGGCAAGGCGGGTGCGACCGTCCAGGTCCTCGAAAATAGTGTCTTATATGGAACTGCCCGCTTGTGACGGCCGACTGGACCCGAGGAATGCAGGCGCGCAGCACCCTTTGTGCCCGGCTTGCTTTTGGGGGATGGTGCCCCTAATTTCCGCGCCCCTCGGGCAGTTGTAGCTCAGTTGGTTAGAGCGCCGGATTGTGGATCCGGAGGTCGGTGGTTCGAGCCCACCCAACTGTACCAGTTTAACTTCTTCGAACTCGCATCCGACACTCCCAGCGGCAAAAATCGCATGTTTTGGCGGCATTTCTGGACGACGGCGTGCGTCGGCCGCCACACGGAGCAGTGATAACGTGTGGCACCTGCTTTGTCCGTCGCTATCGGTAAATTTTGAAACCTACACAATGGCCCCGAACTGAGGGTCCGGGTTTGTGCTCGACCAGAATAGTTCGACGAACCTTGCTCTCCTGACTCGCTGGTTTCGGCTCGAAGCTACGGGAGATCGAAATGCGCATCGCTCAAGCCTTCTTTCGCCTGGTAGCGCTCCTCAATATGTCTTCCATCTCGTGGATGAGCATCCGGCCGGTATGGGTATCGCCCGTCTTGTCGTCGGGATCGGACTCGAACAGCGCGCGCATTTCATCCGAGAGGGACCTGAGCTTCGTATAACGCTCTTCGTCGAGTTTTTTACGGAGGACCGGCAGCCCCTCATTCAAAGAAAAGAACGTCGTATCTATATTCATTCGCGGAAGATAACCGGTCTTATCTTTGAAGGTCGGCGAAGCAAGCATCATGTGAGCGAGAAAGTCCAAGAGTTCGGAAATGCCCCGAGGGACGTAAGGTTTGTATTCCATGATTACCACCCCTTCGGACGCCAGAGCTCGTCCGAGGTTCGGCGTCGTACCGTTCGACCGTTTGCGGACTGCGCCGATCTGCGCACTCTCCGCAGAGACAGTTACCAATCTTGCGCAACTTCCGCTCCGCACAACTAATCTGACGCCTCTCGTTTGGCAACGTCCGCCAATATGTCCTCCATTTCGTAGACGAGGACCCGACCAGCTTGGGTATCGCCAATCTTGTCATCTGGATCGGATTCGAACAGCGCTCGCACTTTCTCGGACATGGCTTTAAGCGCTGCGTAGCGTTCTTCGCCAAGTTTGTTGCGGACGACCAGCAGCCCCTCGTTCAAGCCAAAAAAGGCCGTATCGATATTGTCTTGAGGAAAATATCCGGTCTTGTCTTTGAATCTCGGTGAGGAGAGCACCATGTAGGCGAGGTAGTCCAGAAGTTCGCCAATGTTTTTAGGGACATAAGGTTTGTACTGCATGATCACCATCTCTTCGGACGCCAGATAATGTAAGAGCTGTTATTTCCCAATTGGTTTGGCCTAACAATTACCACGCCTATCGGCGTGAAGTCAGCAGCGAAGAACCCTCTGATTTGTGCGCTCGCAGACGTTTTCGCCGTCAAAGAATCTTCAAACACGAAGTTTCCGACGCGCGCGTCGGGAATTCGGTAGGACACGTCCGCACCTGAGGAATTGTACGCTCTGGCGTTAACGCGGACGGCCGATCCTGACCCCGTTGGTATTCCGAGCTCAACGAAGAACCTGCGAAGT
>JBEKLK010000022.1:0-18170 GCA_050010235.1 Rhizomicrobium sp. | reverse complement strand
GCATGTTCGAAACGATGATGTTTTCGGAAGTGCTGGTGGCCGCGCGTCCGCTGCTCGAAGCGGGCAAGTCGATCCTGCTGACGGTCGTGGCCGACTGGGTCGACGACGAACTGAAGCTGCGCGCATTGTCGGTGGCCGATCTCGACAAGGCCGCCGCCGACGCGGGCGAAGGCCTGCGCATCTATCTCGAAGACACGCGGCCCTTGAACGCCATCGCCGGCCAGCTGCGCCAGGCCGGCAAAGGCCTCGTGACATTGGTGGTGCCGGGCTCCGGCGGCCAGGAAGTCGAAATCAAACTGCGCGACCGCCAACAAGTCACCGCCGCCATCCGCAACGCGATCAAATCCCTGCCGGGTGTCGCTGCGGTGGAGACGTTGTAGCTGCGCCGCAATCCAACGCCGGAATCAGAGAGAAGCCACCGCTTTCCCCAACCGCTCCAATCCGGTTTCCAATCTCGCGGGGTCCTGCGCGAAGCATATCCGGATGAAGGATTCCGTCCGCGTGTCTTCGGGCGGCGCGAAGGCGGAGCCGGGGGCGACGCCGACACGTGCCTGGCGCACGAGGTCGGACGCGAAGCCGAGACTGTCCTTCAACCCTTCGACATGCAGGAAGCCGTAAAACGCGCCTTCGGGTTCGATCCAGCGGATGCGGTTTTGCGCGGCCAGGAATTTCCGCACCACGTCGCGGCCCGTGCGGCAGCGTTCGAGAATCTCGCCGCGAAACGCGTCGCCGCGCGGCGAAAGCGCTGCGAGGGCGCCCCATTGCGCGAAGGTGGTGGCGCCCGTGTTGTTGGCCGCCGACATCATCCACATCTGCACGTCGAGTTGGGCGGGATGCACCAGCCAGCCGATGCGCCAGCCGGTCATCGCCCAGGGTTTCGAGAAGCTGTTGATGACGAACACTGCATCGTCCGGCGCGGCGATCTGCAGGAAAGACGGCGCGTGCGCGCTGCCGTCGAAGGTGAGCGTGCCATAGACTTCGTCGCTGATGATCGCGATGCCGCGCGCCCGGGCGAAGTCGAGAACCGCGCGCTGCTCGTGCGCCGTCATGATCCAGCCGGTCGGGTTGCCCGGCGAGGCGATGAAGATCGCCTTGGTGCGCGCGTCGCAGGTCGCGAACAATTTCTCCAGATCGAGGCGCCAACGCGGGAGCGACGCGTTCCAATCCTCATCCAGCCGCGCAAAGCGCACGTCGGCGCCGCAGATGTTCGCGGCCTGGAAGATGTTCGGCCAGACGGGCGAGACGGCGACGATGTTGTCGCCCGTATCCACCACCGATTGGAGCGCCAGGATCACCGCCAGCATGGCCGCGCCGGGAATGGTAATGCGGTCGAGCGCGATCTCGGCGCCGGCCGTGCGGCGGTGGAAGTTCCGGATTGCTTCGCGCAAGGGCAGAATGCCGCGCGCATTGGTGTAGAAGGTGCGGCCCTCGTCGAGGGCCTGCTTGGCGGCGTCGCGGATGAAGGCCGGCGTGACAAGGTCCGTCTCCCCGAACCACAGCGCGATCACATCCGGCTCGCCCAGCGCCAGCGACGCCACGGCCCCGATCCCGTTGGGCTTGAGGTTCAGGATGGCGGGGCGGATGGGGCTGGGTGGGGAGGCGGGTGCGCGCATGGGTCGTTTCGACCCCACCGCCTTGCATCCGTCAACCCATCTTCCTATAACCCCGGCCATTCCGCGCGCGAGGGTGGGTTGTGGGGCGAGTTGCCCCATCCCCGTCCGGTGCCCCGAAAGGGGTGATCTCCTCGCGTCAGGCTAACCGGAAAAGGAGAGTTTTCCACATGGCATTGCCAGAATTCACCATGCGTCAGCTGCTCGAAGCCGGCGCCCATTTCGGTCACCGCCAGCAGCGCTGGAACCCGAAAATGGCGCCGTATATCTACGGCTCGCGCAACGACATCCACATCATCGATCTGACCCAGACCGTGCCGTTGCTGCATGCGGCCCTTGTCGCGCTGCGCGACGTGGCGGCCGGCGGCGGTCGCATCCTGTTCGTCGGCACCAAGCGCCAGGCGTCGGAGCCCATCGCGGCTGCGGCCAAGCGCTGCGCGCAATATTACGTGAACCACCGCTGGCTCGGCGGCACGCTGACCAACTGGCAGACGATTTCGAACTCGATTCGGCGCCTCCGCGGCATCGAGGAGACGCTAGGTTCCGCCCAGGGCTCGGGTCTCACCAAGAAGGAACTGCTGCAGCTCCTGCGCGAGCGCGACAAGCTCGAGCGTTCGCTGGGCGGCATCAAGGAGATGGGCGGCCTTCCGAACATGCTGTTCGTGATCGACACGAACAAGGAAGAGATCGCGGTCGCCGAAGCGCGCAAGCTCGGCATCCCCGTGGTCGCGATCCTCGACTCCAATTCCAATCCGGACGGCATCGCCTATCCGGTTCCCGGCAATGACGACGCCGCCCGCGCGCTCGCATTCTATTGCGATATCGTGGCGCGCGCGATCATCGATGGCCTGTCGCAAAGCCAGGTCGAGTCGGGCGTGGATGTGGGCGAGGCCGAAGCGCCTTTGCCGGATCTCACGCAGACTGCCCCGGCCGAAACTGCCGAAGCAGCCCCCGCGGCCTGACGAACACGGAGTCCGAAATGTCGAACGTCACCGCGAATATGGTGAAAGACCTGCGCGACAAGACCGGCGCGGGAATGATGGATTGCAAGAGCGCGCTCGCCGAAACCAACGGCGACGTCGAGGCGGCCATCGATTGGCTGCGCAAGAAAGGCCTGTCCAAGGCCGCGAAGAAGGCAAGCCGCGTGGCCGCGGAAGGCCTGATCGGGGTCGCCGTGAACGGCGATGCCGGCGCGCTGGTCGAGGTCAATGCCGAGACCGATTTCGTCGCGCGCAACGACACCTTCAAGGAGTTCGTCAAGCGAGCGGCCGAACTTGCGCTGTTGGCCGGCGGCGACGTCGACAAGCTCCTGGCGCAGCCGCATACCCCCGGCGGCGCCAGCGTGCGCGACACGGCCACCGAACTCGTCGCCAAGATCGGCGAGAACATCAGCGTGCGCCGGACCTTTGCGCTGTCGGTATCGCCCGGCGTGGTGTCGACCTATGTCCACAACGCGTCTTCGCCGGAACTGGGCAAGATCGGCGTTCTGGTGGCGCTCAAGTCCACCGCCGACAAGACGAAGCTGGCCGCTCTCGGCAAGCAGCTCGCCATGCATATCGCCGCGGCGGCGCCGTTGGCGCTGACGCCCGAGCATTTGTCGCCGGAGGTGGTTGCGCGCGAGCGCGCCATTCAGGCCGATCTCGCCCGCCAGTCCGGCAAGCCCGAGAACGTCGTCGAGAAGATGATCGAGGGCCGCATGCGGAAGTTCTACGAGGACGCGGTTCTGCTCTCCCAGACCTTCGTCATCGACGGCGAGACCCAGATCGGCAAGGTCCTCGAAAAGGCATCGAAGGATCTCGGCACACCGGTTACCATCGACGCGTTCGTGCGCTTCGCGGTGGGGGAGGGCATCGAAAAGCTCGATGGCGACTTCGCCGACGAGGTCAACAAGATGGCGGGTCGCTGAACCGCCGGAGGGGTCGAATGGGCACTGCGCCGAAATTCCGCCGGATCCTGCTGAAGGTGTCCGGCGAGGCGTTGATGGGTGCCCAGAGCTTCGGCATCGACATCGAAACCGTCGAACGCATCGCAGCCGACATCAAGGACGCCAGCGATCTCGGGGCCCAGGTGTGCCTGGTCATCGGGGGCGGCAACATCTTCCGCGGGTTGGCCGGAGCGGCCAAAGGCATCGACCGCGCCACAGCCGACTATATGGGCATGCTGGCGACCGTCATGAATGCACTCGCCATGCAGGCGGCGCTCGAGCGGGCCGGCCTGCCGACGCGGGTCCAGTCTGCCATTCCCATGATGACGGTCTGCGAACCTTATGTCCGGCGCCGCGCCATCCGGCACATGGAAAAGGGACGGGTCGTCATCTTTGCGGCCGGCACCGGCAATCCCTTCTTCACCACCGACACGGCGGCCGCATTGCGCGCCGCCGAAATGAATTGCGACGCGATGCTCAAGGGCACCCAAGTTGACGGCGTCTACAGTGCCGATCCCAAGAAGGTCCCGAATGCCGAGCGGTACGATTCCTTGAGCTATCACGAGGTGTTATCGCGCGACCTTCAGGTGATGGATGCGTCGGCCGTCAGCCTGTCGCGCGAGAACCGAATTCCGATCGTGGTGTTTTCGATCCACGACCGCGGCGCGCTGGCCGCGGTGCTCCGCGGCGAAGGCCGCTGCACGATCATCAGCGAACAGGGCTAATGTCCCGTCTCTAGGGAGGACGACTCGATGGCTACGCCTGGATACGACAAAGAGGACATGAACCGCCGGATGAACGGCGCAATCGGTACCCTGAAGCAGGAATTCGCCGGTCTCCGGACCGGCCGCGCCAACCCGTCCCTGCTCGATCCGGTCACGGTCGACGCCTATGGCAGCAGTATGCCGATCAGCCAGGTCGGCACGGTCAGCGCGCCGGAGCCCCGGCTGCTCACGGTCCAGGTCTGGGACAAGAGCCTCGCCAAGGCGGTCGACAAGGCGGTCCGGGACGCGGGCCTCGGCCTCAATCCGCAACTGGACGGGCAGCTCCTGCGCATCCCGCTGCCGGAATTGAACGAGGAGCGCCGCAAGGAGCTGGTCAAGCTGGCGCACAAATACAGCGAGCAGGCCCGTATCGCCGTGCGGAATGTGCGCCGGGACGGGATGGAAGTCCTGAAAAAGCTCGAAAAAGACCACAAGATCAGCCAGGACGAACAGCATAGACTGGGCGAGGATTTGCAGAAGCTCACGGATGCGCATATCCGTGACATCGATCAGGCCATGCACTCCAAAGAGCAGGAGATCATGCAGGTTTGATCTTGTGTGAGGTCTAAGGCGATGGCCCCGACGAGCGTTCCGCCGGCGAAGGAAGCCCTTCCGCGCCATGTCGCCATCATCATGGACGGCAACGGCCGCTGGGCGCGCAAGCGTCACCTACCGCGCGCCGCCGGACATGTGGCCGGCGTGGCCGCGGTCCGCGCCATCGTTCGCGCGGCCGTCGATATCGGCCTGGAGAACCTGACGCTCTATGCGTTTTCGTCCGAGAACTGGAAGCGGCCGCCGCCGGAAGTAACCCATCTGATGGGACTCTTTCGGGCTTATTTCCGAGACGACGTTGCCGAACTGGCCGACCGCAATGTGCATATGCGCATTATCGGAAACCGCTCGCGGGCCGACGACGACATTCTCGCGATGATCGAGGACGGCGAGCGGCGGACGGCCTCCAACACCGGCCTCAATCTGACATTTGCCTTCGACTACGGCGCCCAGGAAGAAATCGCGGCGGCGGCGCGCGACTTGGCCCGGGAAGCGGCGCGCGGCGAACTCGATCCCGAAATCGTCACGCCGGAATATTTTGCGACGCGGTTGCTGACGCAGGGCATTCCCGATCCGGATCTCGTCGTCCGCACCAGCGGCGAGCGCAGGCTCAGCAACTTCCTGCTCTGGCAGTCGGCCTACGCCGAATTCGCGTTCATCGATACGTTGTGGCCCGATTTCTCGCGCGCCGAATTCTTCGACGTTCTCAATGCCTATGCGTTGAGAGAGCGGCGCTTCGGCGCGGTCGCACCGGAAGCGGTCGCTTGAGTGCCGCCCCCAAAGTCAGCGACGGCACGGGCCTCACGGCCGTGAAGCATCTCGATTCATCGGGGGTAAAAATGGAGTGGCCGGCACGTGCCCTGTTCGCCGTGCTGCTTGGCGGGGCCGCGGTGGCAAGTACTATTGCCGGCGCTCCCTATCTCGCGGGCTTCATCGCACTCATCACGCTCGCCGCAGTCCGCGAATGGCATCGCATGGTCAGTCCGAAGCGCTATTTCTGGGAATCGGTATTTACGGGCGCGGCGATCGCTGCCGGCCTCGCGGCCATCGTGATGTCGCCCCATGCGCTCTGGCCCTTCGGCATTTTGGCCGTCGGCAGCATCGCTGCCGCTTTGGCCGCCTTTGTGAGAGGCGCGCCGCCGCTCTCGAATGGAGCCGGCGCTTTATATATCGGCGTTCCGGCGCTGTGCGTCGTGGCTCTGCGATCGCATTCGGCCCAGGGCGCATGGATTGTCCTTGGCATATTTATCGTGATTTGGGCCGCGGACACGGGGGCATTGGTCACCGGTCGTGTCTTCGGCGGACCGAAGCTCGTGCCGATGCTTTCGCCCAATAAAACCTGGGCCGGCTTTCTCGGCGGGATCGTGCTTCCGGCCGCCGGACTGTCGCTTTACGTGACATTGCTTCACGGCGTCGGCTGGCAAGCAGCGATCCTGGGCGCGGTTCTGGCGCTGGCCGCGCATGCCGGCGATTTGTTCGAGTCCTGGATCAAGCGACGCGTGGGCCGGAAGAACAGCGGCAGTCTTATCCCGGGCCATGGCGGGGTGTTGGACCGCAGCGACTCCACCTTGTTCGTGGCGCCGGCCGCAGCAGTGCTGGTGCTTGTGTTCGGCCTCGATCCGCTTTTCGGAGCCCATCCATGACGATGCCCGCACGAAACGAATTCCAGCTCGGCGATGTGGCCAATGTGATGTCGCGCCGCCTGACAATTCTCGGAAGCACGGGCTCGATCGGCCTCAGCACGCTCGATGTCGTCGCCCACGCACGCGCAAATCATGGGCCCGATGCATTTCCGCTCGAGGCGCTGACGGCACAATCCAGTGTGGACAAACTGGCGGCCCAGGCGCGGGAGTATCGTCCGCGGGTGGCCGTGATCGGCGATCCTGCGCTCCATTCGCGACTTAAAGATGGGCTCGCCGGAACGGACGTCGAAGTGGCGGCCGGTCCGGATGCGGTGCGCGATGCGGCGGCGCGTCCGTCGGATATCGTGATGGTCGCCATTATCGGCGCGGCGAGTCTGGTGCCGACGCTGGCCGCGGTGAAACGCGGGGCCACGATTGCGCTGGCGAACAAGGAGTGCGTGGTCGCCGCCGGAGAGGTTTTTCGCGAGGCGCTCGCGGCGTCGCGCGCAATCGTGATTCCGGTCGACTCCGAACACAACGCCGCCTTCCAGATCCTCGATTTCAAACAGGCCCACGCCTTCGACCGCGTCACATTGACGGCCTCGGGCGGCCCGTTCCGGGAGTGGACGCGCGAACGCATGGATAGCGTCACGCCCGAACAGGCGGTCGCCCATCCCAACTGGTCGATGGGCGCCAAAATTTCGGTCGACAGCGCGACGCTCATGAACAAGGGCCTGGAGGTGATCGAGGCGCATTATCTGTTCGGTCTTCCGCCGGAGCAGTTGGGCGTCATCGTGCATCCGCAATCGATCGTGCATTGTCTTGTCGCCTATACCGATGGCTCGACGCTGGCCCATCTTTCCGCGCCCGACATGCGCACGCCCATCGCCTATGCGCTCGCGTGGCCGCACCGTGTCGCGTCGCCGTCCTTGCGGCTCGATCTGGCACTTGTGAAGCAGCTGACCTTCGAAAGCGCCGATTTCGAGCGCTTTCCCTGCCTCGGCCTGGCGGAGGAGTGCTTGCGTACGGGCGGCCTCGCACCTACCATTCTCAATGCTGCGAACGAGGTTGCCGTCCAGGCATTTCTTGGCCGTCGGATCGGGTTTCTCGATATCGCCCGTGTGATCGAGGATACTCTGGCCTCGGACGACGGCTCGAATGGCGGCGGCGGACTGGACGAGGTTCTTGCAGTCGACAAGCGGGCCCGGAACGTGGCCGGCGACATTTGCCGCGCGATGGCGGCGTAACGACAGGCCCGACGCACGGGCTTAACTTGCAGACGGCGGTGTTGGCGTAAAATGATCGGATCTCTATTCCATTTCGGCAGCACGTTTGTGGACTACGCGCTCGCCTTTTTGCTCCTGATCACTCCGGTGGTTTTCTTCCACGAGCTCGGCCATTTCTCCGTCGCGCGCCTGTTCGGCGTGAAAGTTGAAACGTTTTCGATCGGATTCGGGCCCGCGATCGTCAGTTGGCTCGACCGCAAAGGCACGCGCTGGAAGATTTCGTGGTTTCCGCTTGGCGGCTACGTGAAGTTTCTGGGCGATCTCGACGCCGCGAGCACACCCGATCGCGAACGGCTCGAAAAAATGCCCGATGACGAACGCGCCGCGGCGTTCCCTTACAAACCGCTCTATCAGCGCGCGTTGATCGTTGCCGCCGGACCGATCGCGAATTTCCTTCTCGCGATCGCCATCTTCGCCGTGTTTTTCATGATCTTCGGCGGCACGACGACGCGTCCCGTCGTCGAAAAGGTCGTGCATGGGAGCGTGGCGGAAGCCGGGGGCTTCAAGGTCGGAGATCTGATTACCGAAGTTGCCGGTCGCGACGTCGACAGCTTCGACGATGTGGCCATGATGGTCTCGATGCGTCCGGGGGTACCCATGGACATTGCCGTTCTGAGGAACGGCGAGCGCGTTGTGCTCCACGTGACGCCGAAGATCGTCGTCTTCAAAGACCCACTGGGCGAAACCGAGACCGTGGGACGCCTTGGTCTGTCCGCGGTGTCGAAACCGGTGACTTACGGGCCGGTCGGGGCGATTCAGGAGGCCTGCCGCCTGACGTGGTCTATCGTACGAACGACCATGGATTTGCGGACGCAAATCTTCTCCGGCACACCGGGCGCGGTGTCGCAGCTGCACGGTCCGTTGGGAATCGCCACGATCGCCGGGAAAGTGGCCTCGATCAGCATTCTTTCCTTAATCAAACTCGCTGCTCTCATTTCCGTAAGCATTGGGCTGGTAAACCTTTTTCCCATTCCGATCCTCGACGGGGGCCACCTTCTGTACTATGGATGCGAAGCGGTGTTGGGTCGGCCGTTAGGTGCTCGGGCCCAGGAACTTGGATTTCGGCTGGGGTTGGCGGTTATGCTGGGGTTAATGGTACTGGCCACCTGGAATGACCTCGTCCGGTTGAATTTATTCTGAAACCACGCTGGCAGCGACGCATCTGCGATTGCTGGCGGCCTTAGAGACGGCTGGATGAGCTTGATGGGCCTCCTTTTCGCCCTGCGTAAGCACGCGGCGCTCACGACCGTCGTCTTGGCGGCTGGAATCGCGCCGATTCCGGCGCTGGCCCAGGCGGACAATCCTGCGCCTGCGACCACGGAGAGCGGCGCGCCCGCGGCCACCGAGAACAGTGCGCCGGCGCCGCAACCCGCCGCGGCCATCGTCAAGCAGATCGTCGTACAGGGGACGCAGCGCATCGAGCCGGCAACGGTCCTGTCCTATCTGACGCTTCGGGAGGGCGATGCGTATGACGAACAGGTGGTCGACCGTTCGCTGAAGACACTGTTCGCCACCGGCCTTTTTGCCGACGTGAAGATCAATTGGGACGGCGCAAAACTTACCGTCAACGTCGTGGAAAACCCGATCATCAATCAGATCGTGTTCGAAGGCGAAGACAAGGTTTCCGAGAAGGATTTGACCAAGGAAGTGCAGCTGAAGCCGCGCACGGTTTTCACGCGCGCCAAGGTTCAGTCGGATGTCCAGCGCATCATCGAGCTCTATCGTCGCAACGGGAAATTCGCCGCCACCGTCGACCCGCAGATCATTCAACGGCCCCAGAACCGCGTCGACCTGATCTTTTCGATCAATGAGGGCCCGACGACGGGCGTCGCGCGAATCTCGTTCATCGGGAACAAGCATTTCAACGACGATACGTTGCGGGGACAGATCGCCACCGAGACCAGCGCCTGGTGGAAATTCTTATCGTCGAACGACAACTACGATCCCGACCGTCTGACCTTCGATCGCGAACAGCTCCGCCGCTTCTATCTGCAGCGCGGCTACGCCGATTTCCGCGTCGTGTCGGCGGTAGCAGAACTCGCACCGGACCGCGAGAGCTTTTACATCACGTTCACCGTCGATGAGGGTGTCGTCTACAAGTTCGGCAAAGTGGACATCGAGTCGAAGATCAAGGAGCTTGACCCCAAGGTTCTGCGGCCGCTCGTTCCGATCGTCGACGGTTCCACTTATAACGCCGATCTCGTCGACAAATCGATCGACGCGCTCACCAACGCCGCCGGAACCAAAGGATACGCGTTCGCCGAGGTTCACCCTCGCATCCGGCGCGACCGCGATTCGCGCACTATCGATGTCGTGTTCGAAGTCAATCAAGGCTCACGCGTCTACGTCGAAAAAATCAATATTTCGGGCAATTCGCGTACGCTGGACAAGGTGATCAGGCGCGAATTCCGATTGGTGGAAGGCGATGCCTTCAATCGCGTGCTTGTCGACCGTTCGAGAACGCGCATCAAGGCTCTTGGATATTTCAAGGACGTCGACATCAAGCCGACGCCCGGTTCCCAGCCCGACAGGACAATCCTCAATGTCGCGGTGACGGAGCAGTCGACGGGCGAGCTCTCCCTCGGCGCCGGATACTCTTCGACCAGTTCGTTCGTGGGACAATTCAGTTACACCGAGCGCAATCTGTTCGGCGAAGGCCAATATTTACGCGCCAGCATCTCGGCGTCGCAGATCAGCAAGGAAGCGCAGCTCAGTTTCACCGAGCCCTATTTCCTGGATCGGCCGATGTCCGGCGGCTTCGACATTTATAAGATGATCACCTACTTCCAACAGGCAAGTTACCAAGGCGATCAGACGGCGGCGGGTCTTCGTGTTGGCTTTCCCACTTCGGAATACGGTTCTGTCGGTCTGCGCTACACGTTTCGCATCGACGTCATTACGCCCTTCGGCGGTGCGCCGACGGTCATCGAGCAATCGGCGGGAAGCTTCACGACTTCCAGCCTCGGCTATAGCTACTCGTACAACACGTTGGACGATCCAATTAAGCCGCGTCACGGGATGATGTTCCAGTTCAGTCAGGATTTCGCGGGCTTCGGCGGCAATGTGAAATACATCCGCACCGAGCAATCCTTCGCATGGCACCATCCCCTATTCTGGAACGAAACGGTGGCGACGTTTTCATTGAACAGCGGCTACATTCAGGGCTATGGCGACAAGGATGTCCGGCTCGAAGACCGTTTCTTCAAGGGCGGCGACAGTTTCCCCGGCTTCGCCCTCGCAGGCATCGGGCCGCGAGAACTCAGTGCACAGTCGGGCGAAAATGCGGTGGGTGGGGACGCCTACGCGATCGCTTCGGCGCAGCTGCGGTTGCCGGATTTCCTGCCCGCGGACTACGGCTTGGGACTCGCCCTTTTCACGGACGTCGGAACTCTGGGCCACCTGGATGTCGGAACCACGGGATCCGATTGCAGTGTTCCCAACGCTCTTTGCATCAAGGACAACATGGCGATTCGCGCGACGGCCGGTGTCGCTATATCGTGGAAGTCGCCGTTCGGGCCGATTGCGATCTCGCTCGGCTTGCCTTACGTCAAGCAAAGCTATGATAAATCTCAGATCATTTACTTCAGCGCAGGAACAGGACTCTAATCCATGAGCAAAATGACAATTGTCACCCGGCAGGCCAAGGTCGTGGCGGGTTTCGTTTTGACGGCGGCTTTCGTGGCGCTCGCGGCTCCGGCCGCGTTCGCGCAGGGGCAGCCCCATCCGGCAGCGTCAAATGCTGCTCCCGAACCCAAGATTCTCGTGATCGACCGCGCGGGGGTGCTACGCAGCTCCAAAGTCGGTCAGGACATGAATCGCCAGGCGCAAGGCTATGTCCAGGCGATGGAGAGCGAATTGAAGGGCGAAGCGCTGGGTTTGCAGAAGGAAAAAGCAGCTCTGCAACAGCAAGTCGCCATTCTTGCCCCCGACGTCAGGGCGCAGAAAATCAAAGCGTTCGACGCCAAGGCGACCGCTTTCCAGCAGAAGGCGCTGGGGCGCCGCGAGCAGATCCAATACGGCCTCTATCTGGCGAAACAGCAAATCGACAAGTCGCTGGGTCCGATCATCCAGGGGGTCATGCAGGAACGCGGCGCGAACCTGCTGCTCGATCGCAACGCGGTGATTTACGGGACGGGTTCGTTCGACATTTCGCTGACCGTGGTTCAGCGGCTTGATCAGAAGCTTCCGACCCTCAAATTGCAGCTCGTCACGCCGCCGCCGCAGATTGCAGCGCAAATGCAGCAGCAGCAACAGCAGCAAGGGCAATAGAGCAAGCGACGGGCGCCTCCACAGGGGGGCGCCCGCGCGCGCCTTCAAAGTAGATGGCCGATCCCCGTTTCTACGACAATCGCGGCCCGTTTACGGTCGCGAATATTTGCGCGCATACCGGTTCCAAGGCGGCCAACGGTGCCGACACGGCCGCAAACATATTCGATCTCGCATCGCTGGAAGGCGGCGGTCCCGGACAGCTCGCGTTTTGCGCCGGCAAATCTGCGATCGCCGCGCTCAAGAAGACTCAGGCCGGTTTTTGTTTTGTCGGCACCGACATGCCCGTTTCGGAGCCGCCGCCCGCGACAATGTTGCTGGGCTGTAGCTCCGCCGCGCACGCCTTTGCGGCAGCGGCGATGCTTTTCTATCCCGACAATAGCTTGGCGGCCTGGGATCAGAAAACCGCGATAGATCCGAGCGCGCGGATCGGCTCGGACGTCAGTCTCGCGCCGGGTGTTGTCGTGGGGCCAAATGTGGAAATCGGCGACCATACCCGCCTCGGGCCTAACGCCGTCATCGGGCGAGGCGTGATGATCGGGCGGAATTGCGAGATCGGAAGCAACGTCACCATCTCGCACGCCTATCTCGGCGACGGCGTCGTTGTTTTTCCGGGCGCTCAACTCGGCCAGCCCGGTTTCGGGTTCGCGTCCGGCGCTGCGGGACATCTCAAGATTCCGCAGCTCGGACGGGTTATCGTACAGGACAAGGTCGAGATCGGCGCCTGCACCACTGTCGATCGCGGAGCGCTCGGAGACACGGTCATCGGCGAGGGTACCAAGATTGATAATCTGGTGCAGATTGGGCACAACACCCGCACCGGTCGTCATTGCGTCATTGTCGCGCAAGTGGGCATTTCCGGCAGTTGCGAGCTGGGAGACTATGTGGTGCTAGGCGGTCAGGCCGGTGTTGCAGACCATGCGCATATCGGCGACGGCGCCCGCATTGCCGCAAGAGGCGGAGTGCCGCCGGGCGATCTGCCGGGCGGCAAGGATTACGGTGGAACGCCGGTGCGATTGATGAAGGACTGGCGGCGGGAACTTGCGGCAGTCACGCTGCTGGCGAGGCGCCGCAAGCAGGACCGCCATGAGTGATAAGACGCCGGACGATTTGATTCTGGATGTGGAGCAGATCAAGAAACTGCTTCCTCACCGGCCGCCATTCCTGTTGATCGAGAAGCTTGGCCAGATAAAGCTCAACGACAGCGCGGTGGGATACAAAGCAGTGTCCGTCAACGAGCCGCATTTTCTCGGACATTTTCCCGATTTTGCCGTGATGCCGGGTGTGCTCATCGTGGAAGCGCTGGCGCAGACAGCCGGAGCGCTGGTCACCTATTCGCTTGGAACGGTGGAGGGGACCCGCAGCGTTTACTTCATGACGATCGACAAGGCGCGCTTTCGCAAACCCGTACGGCCCGGCGATCTTCTTCGCATGCCGGTGAAGGCGCTGCACCGTCGCGGCCCCGTCTGGAGATTTGCCGGTCAGGCCTATGTGGATGATGTGCTGTGTGCCGAAGCGGAATTCAGCGCCATGATTCGCGACTCGCAACAGGGCGGCGATGAAAACGCATCCAACGGCGATAGTTGAGGACGGAGCGCGCCTCGGCAACGGCGTGGAGATCGGTCCATTCTGCGTTGTAGGCCCGCACGCTGTGCTGGGCGACAGCGTCCGGCTGCTGTCTCACGTCGCAATCACCGGCAACACGCAAATAGGCGCGCGCACGGTCGTGTATCCGCAGGCCGTGTTGGGCGGCCCGGCGCAAATGCGCAGCACAAAGCCGTCGGCCGAGCGCCTTGTAATCGGCGCCGACAATGTCATTCGCGAAGGCGTGTCGATCTCCACCGGCAGCCATGTCGGCAACGGCGTCACAACCGTGGGCGACCGCAATTATCTGATGGCATACAGCCATGTCGGACACGACTGCCAGATCGGCAACGACGTCACGTTGTCGAACGGCGTTTTGATCGCCGGCCATGTTGAAATCGGTGACGGTGTCATCATGGGCGGGTTGGCCGCAGCCCAGCAATTCGGCCGCATCGGGCGCTATGCCTTCATCAGCGGCCTGTCCGGCGTCAGCACCGATGTGATCCCCTACGGCATTGCGATCGGCCTGCATGTTCGCCTCGGCGGACTCAATCTTGTTGGTTTACGACGGCGGGGCATTCCGCGCCCGAACATCCACGCGCTGCGCGCCGCTTACCGCGCGATATTTCTCGAAGGCCACGGCTCGATCCAGGACAACGCCCGCAACGTTCAGGACAAATGGGCCGACGTGCCCGAAGTTCGCGAGGTGATCGCGTTCATTCTCGCGGACGCCAAGCGCGCCATTTGCCCGGCGCGCAAGCGCGGCGCCGATGCCGGCGACGACGAAAGCTGAACCGTATGGAAACGCTCGGCATCTTTGCAGGCGGCGGCGATCTGCCGCTTGCGATCGCGGAGAGCGCGCAGGAGGCGGGAAGGCCCGTATTTCTGCTGGGTCTGAAAGGTTCGGCGGGCCCCGAGATCGAGCGTTTTCCGCATGACTGGATCGCGATGGGAGAAACCGGCCGTGCGTTCAAGCTGCTGCACGCGCATGAATGCCGCGACGTGCTCTTGGCCGGCCGCGTCGCGCGTCCGCGATTCAACGAAGTCAAGCTCGACGCCAAGAGCGTGATGGCGCTTCCCAAAATTCTCAATGCTGCGCGTAAAGGCGACGACGCGCTGCTGCGCGCCGTTGTCGCCATGTTTGAGGCCGACGGCTTTCGCATGGTGGGTGTGGCCGAGGCGGCGCCCGGGTTGCTCGCGAAAGAAGGCGTGCTCGGCAAGATCCGGCCGACTGCAACCCAAAATTCCGATATTGCGCTGGCCGCCGAAGTCGTGCGCCGTCTGGGCGCGCTCGATATCGGCCAGGCCGCCGTCGTTTGCGAAGGACTGGTGCTGGCCGTCGAGGCTGCCGAAGGCACAGACGCGATGATCGCGCGCGTGGGCACGTTGCCGGACAATCTGCGCGGCGTTCCAGGCAAACCGAACGGCGTGTTGTTCAAGGCGCTCAAGCCGACCCAGGACGGAAAGACGGATTTGCCTGTCATCGGCGTCGAAACCGTAAAGAAAGCGGCCGAGGTGGGGTTGGCAGGTATTGCCATCGAAGCCCGACGCTCGCTGATCATCAATCGGCGCGGCGTGGTCGAAGCTGCAGACAAGGCCGGCCTCTTTGTCGTCGGCGTTCCGTCCGATTCCGCCTGACATGACGAACGGCACTCTTCCCGCAAAACCACTGACCGTGATGCTTGTCTGCGGCGAGCCCTCCGGCGACCAGCTCGGCGCGGAACTCATGACGGGACTCAAATCGCTTGCAGGAGACGGCATTCGCATTGTGGGCGTCGGCGGCGCGGCTATGGCGGCGCAGGGCCTCAAAAGTCTTTTCCCTCTCGACGATACCGCGGTGATGGGATTGCGCGAGGTGGTGCCGCGGATTCCAAAGATCCTCCGCCGCGTTCGCGAAGCATCCGATTTCGCCCTGGCCTCTCGGCCCGACGCTGTCGTTTTGATCGATAGTCCGGATTTCACCCACCGCATCGCCCGGCGGCTCAAGCGGAGCGACCCATCGATTCGTACCGTCAACTATGTGGCGCCGCAGGTCTGGGCGTCGCGTCAATATCGCGCGCGCAAAATGGGCCGTTATTTCGATCTCGTGTTGGCACTCCTTCCCTTCGAAGCGCCGTTTTTCGAAGAGCACGGCGTGCATTCCGCGTTTGTCGGCCACCCGGTGATCGAGCGCGCCGTCCGCATGACGGGAGGCGATGCATTGCGCGCGCGTCTCGGCATCGCGGCGAATGCGCCGGTACTTGCGGTACTGCTGGGCAGCCGCATCAGCGAAGTCCGCCTGCTGTTACCGCCGTTTCGTGACGCCGTTGCGCGGCTTGTGAAAACATTTCCGAATTTGACATGCCTGTTGCCGACGGTCCCGCATGTAGCTGCAGCCGTTCGCGAGGGAACGAAGAATTGGCCTGCGCCGCTCCACATATTGGAAGGGGATGAGGACAGATTTTCCGCCTTCGATGCCGCCGATGCCGCGCTCGCGGCTTCGGGAACGGTCACCACCGAGCTTGCGCTTGCGCACACGCCGATGGTCGTCGCTTACCGGTTCGGCTGGCTCACTTATGCACTCGGACGGCCCTTCGTCAGCGTGAAGTTTGCGACGCTGGCGAACATCATTCTCGATCGCGAAGCCGTGCCGGAATTCATCCAGAGCCGCTGCACGGGTCCGAATCTGGCCGATGCGCTCGTTTCCTTGCTGAGAGATACGCCAGAGCGCCGCAAGCAGATCGTGGATCTCGACGCGGCCACGGCCCAATTGGGCGTCGGCGACGAATTGCCAAGCCTTCGCGCGGCCCGCGCGCTGCTTGACTTCGTGCGCGAAAAACTGCCGCCCGTTCAGGAGCGCTTGTTGACCGGCACGTAATTGCGCTGTTTCACGCCGGTATAAATCTGCCGCGGCCGCCCGATCTTCTGGTGCGGGTCCTCGATCATTTCTTTCCACTGCGCGATCCAGCCGACCGTGCGCGCGAGCGCGAACAGCGCCGTGAACATGCTGGTCGGGAAGCCCAATGCCTTGAGCGTGATGCCGGAGTAAAAGTCGATGTTCGGGTAGAGTTTCTTGTCGACGAAATATTCGTCCTGCAGCGCGATGCGTTCCAGTTCCATCGCCACCTTGAGCAGCGGTTCGTCATGGATGCCTAGCTCGTCGAGCACCGCGTGACACTGGATCTGCATCGCTTTGGCGCGCGGATCGTAGTTTTTGTAGACGCGATGGCCGAAACCCATCAGGCGGAAGGAATCGTTCTTGTCCTTCGCGCGACGGACATATTCCGGAATCCGGTCGACCGTGCCGATCTCCTCGATCATCTTGAGTGCGGCCTCGTTGGCGCCGCCATGCGCCGGGCCCCACAGGCATGCGATGCCCGCGGCAATACAGGCGAACGGATTGGCGCCGGAAGAGCCGGCAAGGCGAACCGTCGAGGTCGAGGCATTCTGCTCGTGGTCGGCGTGCAGGATGAAAATCGTGTCGAGCGCCTTCGCCAACACCGGGTTGACGCGGTACTCCTCGCACGGCACGGCAAAACACATGCGCAGGAAATTGTCGGTGTAGCTGAGGTTGTTCAGGGGATACACGAAGGGCTGGCCCACGTGATATTTGTAGGCCATGGCGGCAATCGTCGGCATTTTTGCGATCAGCCGATGGCTCGCGATCTCGCGCTGACGCGGGTCCTCGATGTCCGTCGAGTCATGATAGAACGCCGACAGCGCGCCCACCACGCCGCACATGATCGCCATCGGATGCGCGTCGCGGCGAAAACCGCGAAAGAGTTGGGCGATCTGCTCGTGCACCATCGTATGGTAGGTGATGGAATGACCGAAGGTCTGCATTTCTTTCTGGTTCGGCAAATCGCCGTGCAGCAGCAGGTAGCAGACTTCCAGGAAATTCGAATTGGCCGCGAGTTGATCGATCGAATAGCCGCGATAGAGCAGAATGCCCTTGTCGCCGTCGATGAAGGTGATGTCGCTTTCGCAGCTTGCCGTCGAAGTGAAGCCGGGGTCGTAGGTGAAGATGTCTGCGTCGCCATAGAGCTTTCGGATGTCGACGACGTTGGGGCCCTCGCTGCCGGCCAGAACGGGAAGCTCGTAGGCGTTGCCGTTGTATTTCAGGGTGGCGGTGCCTGCAGGGACGGCCTTGCTCTCTCGCATCGGAGAACTCCTAAATCCGGCAACCCGGCGGTCGCCTTTTATCTTGCACTGCAGCAATCATACGACATTGGGGTTAACGACGTCACTAATATTTGCGTTACACGCAACAGTTTCTGCCGGTCGCCTTCAGGCGTAAGCCCTTAATCGGGCTAGAGATTCCTCCCGGCCCAGCACCTCGAGCATGGCGAAGACCGGCGGGGAGGAGGCCTTTCCGGTCAGGGCCGCACGAATCGGTTGCGCGGCCTGGCCGAGTTTGAGGCCTTTGGCGTCTGCGAAGGCTCGGGTCTTTTCCTCGAGAACGGGGCCAAGCCAGTCCGCGTCCGCGAACACGGTCACGAGCTCGCCGAGCAGGCCGCGCGCTTCGGGGGTCAGGAGTTTCTCGGCCTGCGCATCGAGCTCGCGTTTTCCATCCGTGAAAAGAA
>JBEKLK010000021.1:0-18363 GCA_050010235.1 Rhizomicrobium sp. | reverse complement strand
TTGATGGCGTTGTGGATGAGGTTCTGACACAGCTGGATCAGCTCGTCCCGCTCGCCGACAACCGGCGGCAAACCTGCAGCCTCGCCCACCGAGATCGCGACATTGTCGAGCCGCGCCAGGCCTTGCAGGGCCGCGGCCGCATCGCGCACGACTTCCACGATATCGACTTCGCCCGATGGCGGCACATGTTCGTTCTGCTCGATGCGGGTGAGCGACAGGAGGTCGTCGATCAACCGGCGCATGCGGCCCGCTTCCACGCCCATGATGTCCAGGAATTTCTCGCGCGCGCCTTCGTCGTCACGGGCATGGCCCTTGAGCGTGTCGATGAACCCAGTGACGGCCGCCAGCGGCGTGCGCAGTTCGTGGCTCGCATTGGCGACGAAATCGGCGCGCGCTTCCTCCGCCTTCTTTGCCGCGGTCACGTCGTGCAGCAGAACTGCGATCAGCCGCGGAATTTGTTCCATGCGCGTGACATAGGCCTGGAAATGCCGTTCGACGGGGACGCGGAACGAGAAATCGATGGCTGCAGGTTCGCCGCCGGCCGCGGTCCTGTCGATCGCCTGCAGCACCGCAGGCGTGCGCAACACCGCCGAGACGTGCTTGCGCTGCGTGTCGGTGCCCACGACGGCCACCATCGCCTTGTTGGCGAAGATCACACGGCCCGCGGCGTCCAGCAGCATGAGGGGATCGGGAAGACGTTCCAGCACTTCGCGAGCGAGCGGCGGCAGCAGCGCGAGCATCTGGTCGCTTTGCGCCGCGGCGACAGTTCCACCATCACCCGCAACGCGCCTGCTCAAAAGCGAAATCAGGAGTCCGGCCGCCACACCCGCGCCGGCCATCACCCATGGGCCGAATGACGGCGATGCAGTGAACGCGACAATGCCGACGACTGCGCCCAAGGCGGCGCACCAGAAGCCGCTGCGCATTGCCGTCCAATTGAAAGACCGAGAGGCCATCATGAGCCAAGCCAAGAGTCGCGAAGCCCCATCCTATGCGCGTAAACACCGGTTTCGCGCCGGTCATCAAAAGTTCACGAGGTAGGCTCCCGCCCGTTGACGCCGACGCCAACCCCATACCACACTTTCAAACCATGGTTGATAGCATCCTGGACCCCGCGGACCTTGGCGTCATCGCGCCGAATATCGGCACCGCACAGCGCGACGCAAAGGCCCCGCCCGTGGACCCTGCGGTGACGCGCGATCTCCACAGCACGAAAACAAAGCTCTATTACGGTTTCGGCTCGATCGCCTTCGGCATCAAGGACAACGGTTTCCAGACCATTTTGCTGCTTTTCTACAATCAGGTAATCGGCCTGCCGGGCCCGCTTGTCGGCGGCGCGATCTTCATTGCGCTCGTGTTCGACGCTTTTCTCGATCCGATCGTGGGCCAGTTCTCCGACAATCTGCGCACACGGTGGGGCCGGCGCCATCCGTTGATGTACCTGTCGGCACTGCCGGTCGCGGTCTCCTATCTGCTTCTGTGGAATCCGCCCCATTGGTCGCACAACGCGCTGTTTCTCTATCTGATCGTTGTGGCCATCGTGGTGCGCATTTTCATCACGCTCTACGAGATTCCGAGTTCGGCGCTGGCGCCGGAACTATCGGCCGACTACGACCAACGTACCGTCTTCCTCGCCTATCGGAATTTCTTCGGATGGCTCGGCGGAATGAGCATGTACATGCTGGCTTTTGCCGTCTTCCTCACGCCGGATGCGACCCATAGGAACGGACAGCTCAATGCCGCGGGTTATCATTCCTACGGCATCACGGCGGCCGTCCTGATGTTTGCCGCCATCATGATTTCGGCGCTGGGTACGCACCGCTACATCAAACATTTCCGCGTGATGCCGCAAAGACGTATCGGCGCGTTCGCGCTGATTCGGGAGATGACGTCCACGCTAAGCAACCGTTCGTTCCTGGTGTTGTTCGTGGCGGGAATCTTCTTCAACGCCGCCACGGGTCTCGTGTTCGCGCTGGGGGTTTATTTCAACACCTTTTTCTGGGGCCTGACCTCGTTCCAGATATTTATCCTCGCAATCGGCATTCTGCTGGCCGCGGCGCTTGCATTTGCCGTGGCGCTTCCCTTGTCGCGCCGCTTCGGCAAGAAGCATGCGGCGATGGTGTTGTTCGCCTTCAGCCTCGTGGTCGGCGCCATTCCGCTGAGCCTTCGCTTGCTGGGCGCGTTTCCGGCGAACGGCTCGCACTGGCTCGTACCCGCATTGGCGTTTTTCAACATCATGACGGCGACGACGGGCATCGCGAGTTCCATCCTGCTGGGATCGATGTTGGCCGATATCGTGGAAGACAGCGAACGCGTGACTGGGCGGCGATCGGAGGGGCTCTTCTTCGCGGCCAACAGCTTTATGGCGAAGGCCGCATCGGGCTTGGGGTTGCTGCTGTCCGGCCTGGTCCTGGCCGTCGTCCATTTTCCGTCCAATGCCGCTCCGGGCGGCATCGATCCGCACATCGTGCGCAATCTCGCGCTCGTCTATGTGCCGAGCATCATGGTTCTCTACGGTGCGGCGATCGCCATCGTCGGCTTCTATCGCATCACCCGCGAAAGCCACGAGGAAAATCTGCGCCGCCTGGCCGAAGAGGCCGCTCTCGCCTCGTCCACCATCGGCACGGAAGCCGCCTTGATCGGGGCATCAATTCCGCGCGCGGATCCCGGTCACTCCTAGCGCTATTTCTTGTCCGCAAAGATCTTCTTGAGATCCGTTTTCATGATCTTGCCGTTGGCGTTGCGCGGCAAGGTTTCGGGCCAGAAGACGACCTTGACCGGAACCTTGAACGCCGCGAGCTTGCCCGCCACGAAGGCGCGGAGTTCCTCCTCGGTCGCGTGCAGGCCCGGCTTCAGATGCACGACAGCCCCGGGCTCTTCGCCCAGCGAATGATGCGGCACGGGCACGAGTGCCGCATCCATCACCGCCGGATGCTCGTAGAGGACGTTCTCCACTTCGATGCAGTAAATGTTCTCGCCGCCGCGGATGAGCATGTCCTTTGCACGGTCGATGATGAAGCAGAAGCCTTCATCGTCGAGCCGCGCCAGATCGCCCGTTCTCACCCAGCCGTCGACGAAGGTCTGCGCGCTCGCATCGGGTTTGTTCCAATAGCATTTCACGATATTGGGCCCGCGCGCCCACAACTCGCCCACTTCGCCAATGGGGAGATCCTCGGTTCCTTCCGGATTCATGATCTTCAGATCGCAAACCGGAACGGCAGGCCCGCACGAATTCGGACGGAACTCGTAGTCCTCCGCGCTGTGCGTGGTGCAGGTGGCAGATGTCTCCGTCATGCCCCAGCCGTTGCCGGGCAACGATTTCGGAAACGTCTCGACCACTTTGCGCACGAGTTCCGGCGCAGAGGGCGCGCCGCCATAGGACACGCTTTCCAGCGAGGACAGATCGTATTTGCCGCGTGCCGGGTGCTCGATCAGCTGCCAGGCGATGGTGGGTACGCCGCCTGCCTGGTTGATCTGTTCGTGTTCGATCAGCTGCAGCGCCTGTTCCACATCCCATTTGCGCATCAGCACGATCTTGGCGCCCGCGATGAGCGACGGATTCAACACCGCAAAGCAACCCGTCGCGTGGAAGAACGGCACGGAGAGAAGCGCCGCACGCTGCGGCGCCGTCAGCGGATCGACGACCGGCACGTCTTCTCCCCGCCGCAGGAAGTTGCGCGCCGCCGAGCAGCCGGACGCAAAGATGTTCGAATTCATGTTGCGATGGGTGCCCAGCGCGCCCTTTGGCTTTCCCGTCGTGCCGGAGGTGTAAAGAATCGTTGCATCGTCGTCCGTGTCGAGTGCCACATCGGGCAGCGGCCGGTCCGGCAGCTTGCCCCAATCATTCACGGCGCCGACGGCATCTTCCAGCCGCGCGACGATAGGATGGGGCAACTCGTCGGAATAGCGGCTCACATAGACCCGCTCAAGCGCGGGACAATTGACAAGATGTTCGGCGATACGCTCCAGCCGCTCGGCGTCCACGATTGCGACCTTCGCGCCCGAATCGACCAGACCGTATTCGAGTTCGGGGCCCGTCCACCATGCGTTCAGCGGCGTGACGATCGCACCCAGAATGGCCGCGCCGTAAAATGCCACGGGCCATTCCGGCAGGTTGCGCATGATGATGGCGACACGATCACCCTTTTTCACACCGCAGTTCTGCAGTTCATGCGCCATCGCAACACTCGCGCGAAAGAACGATTCAAAACTCGCGCGATCGTTCTCATAGACGAGAAATGTGCGGTCCTTGTACATGCGCGACAACTGCAGCACGTCGCGCAACGTGGGGGGCGCATTCTTCCACACCCGGGTGCGCACACCCCGAATGACGACATCCGCCATCTCGAAGCGCTGGCCGGGGGCCGTGAGCCGCTTGTGGGCCTCGGCCAGCGACATGGCGGGCCAATGCGGTTTTCCTGCTAGAGTGTTCATGGGTGTTCCGTCGGAATGGCGTTTTCGCGGCCAATCGTTCATCTGGACCCGAAGAAATCAAGGGCCTTGGCTGCCTTCGCGCCCTGATGCCGCTATCATTCGGGACGGGCGAAGACCCCGGGAGAACGCATGCCGTGAAGCTGCCGAACTGGATCGTCGAAAAGGGGCCCGTCGTCCGCCGCCTCCTGACGCCGACAGACGCCGCTTGGTCGGCCGCGACCTGGGCGCTGTTCGCTACCTGGGCGATCCTGGTGCTGTGGTTCGCCGCAGGCGAGGTGCTTCCGCATTTCCGCATCGAAAAAGTGTTGGGATTGATCGGGCTGTTCGGCGTTCTGGCCGCAGCGAGCGTGGCGCTTCTCCTTTTTGTCTGGCTCGCGTCGCGCCTCAGGCCGCCTTATCGCTTTGCCCTGTTTCTGATCCTGCCGCCGCTGGCGCTGTTCATGGCAATCACCTGGTCGCAGGGCGCGGCCATCGGCGTCTCGGTCTTCGTGCTCGGCATCAGCTTGTTCTTCGGTGCGGGCGCGAACCTGGTGCGAGGCAACGCATCCTGGCGCTCGGGTACGCCGGTCTATTTCCTGCTGGGTACGGCCGCGATCGTGGCGGCCGTCTACGGCCTCGCAAAGCCCGCGCCAGATCTCAATCCTGCCCTCGCCAATTTTCATCTCAAAGGCCAGACGCTCGCGCTGCCGAATCCGGGCCTGCCCGGTCCCTATAAAGTGACGACCTTCACCTATGGCAGCGGAAAGGATTTGCACCGCAGCGAATATGCCGGCGGCGTCCGCTTCGTCACCAGATCGGTGAACGGCGCAAAGCTCGACCTTCTGTGGAGCGGACCTGGCGGCTGGTTGCGCACGCATTATTGGGGCTTCGACGCGGCGCATATGCCCTTACAGGGACGCGTGTGGATGCCCTCCGGAGCGGGGCCTTTTCCGCTGGTGTTGATCGTTCACGGCAATCACGTGATGGAGGATTTTTCCGACCCCGGCTACGCCTATCTGGGAGAGCTTCTTGCGAGCCAGGGTTTCATCGTCGTGTCGGTGGATGAAAACTTCCTCAACCTCTCACTATCCGATTACGTCAACCCGTTCGCGCTCCGCATGGGCGACGAGAACAAGGCGCGCGGCTGGCTGCTGCTCGAGCATCTTGCGCAATGGCGCGCCTGGAACGCCGACGCGGCAAACCCCCTTCACGGCCGCATCGACATGGATCGCATTGCGCTGATTGGTCATTCGCGCGGCGGCGAAGCGGTCGCCGTCGCCAACGCTTTCAACGATCTCGGCTATTTTCCAGACGATGCGACGATCCCGTTCGGCTTCCATTTCCATTTGCGCGCGATCGCGGCAATTGCGCCGGTCGATGGGCAATACGATCCGGCCGGACGGCCCACCCCCATGCACGACCAGAATTATTTCGTCATTCAGGGAAACATGGACGGCGATCTGACGTCGTTCATGGGTTCCTCGCAATATTCCCGCGCGACCCTTTCGCCCGGCAGCGATGCGTTCAAGGCAAGCCTTTACGTCAAAGGCGCCAACCACGGCCAGTTCAACACGGAATGGGGCCGCAACGATTTTCCCCTGCCGTTCAAATTCCTCCTCGACGAAAGTCGGATTCTGGCTCCCGACGCACAACGCCAGATCGCGAAAGTCTATCTCTCCGCCTTCCTGCAGGCGACGCTGCAGGGCAAGACCGGCTACCGTCCGCTCTTCGAAGATGCGCGCAACGGCGCCGGCTGGCTTCCGGACGATTATCTCGTGAGCAATTATGCCGATGGGCGCACGCAATGGCTCGCGACCTATGAGGAGGATATCGATCCCTCGACCGGCTCCGCACCCGGTGTGACGATCGGTGGCGCGAATCTGACCGCTTGGCGCGAAAGCTATATCAATATCAAATACACGCCGCTCGATTCCCACGTCGCGTTGCTCGCCTGGGACAGCCGCATGCATCGCACGGGAGCGAATTACTGCATCTATCTTCGCGACCCGCCAAAAATCGTCGCCGACACCACGCTCGTCTTCAGCGCCTCGCAGGCGGAAATCGATACCTTGCCGGAGGCGTTTGCCATCCAAGGTTCGCGAAGGAACACGGACAAGAAGCCGCTCAACTGGACGATCGTTCTGATGGATGCGGGGGGGCAGGAGGCGGAATTGCCGTTATCGCACGACCAGGTGCTTTATCCGCAGATCAAGAGCGAAACGCGCCGGCTTGGCATCATCGACATGGCGCCGCAATCCGAGATCGTCATGCGGCGATTCCGGTTTCCTTTGATCGATTTCGAAAAGGTCAATCCGAATCTCGACCTCTCGCGCCTCGCCCATATCTGTTTCGACTTCGACCGCTCGCGCCGCGGCGCGATTGCGCTCGACGATGTGGGGTTGAGGTGAGTGGGGAAGTTTGGCATGCAAGCATTTCGATTGCCGAGAAAAGTAATAGGCAAAAATTTTCAATGCATATCGAGTGCAATGAAGGGCACCCGAAAAGAAAGAGTGCGTCTTCACACCATGAAATTATGCTGGAATCTTGATAACCTCCGCATTACCATTGCGCTCCGTTATTCGCCCACCCGGGAGCGGCTAAATGTGGATCGTATTGGCTCGATTAGTATTTAGAATTCTGGCGTTGTCGCTCTTATTGGTGTTGCCCTCCTGGCCCGCCAGCGCCGGTAGCGAGAAGATCCTCTACACCTTCCAGGGTGGAACGGATGGGGCGAATCCGGGGCCATATTCCGGTCTGATCAATGTCGGCGGCTTGTTGTACGGAACCACGGGCACTGGAGGGGGAACAGGTTACGGCGGAAAGGGTTGCGGCACAGTTTTCTCGTTCACCACTGAAGGCACCGAAAAGATTGTGTACCGCTTTCTGGGCGGTCAAGACGGCTCATCGCCTTTGTCCAATCTGATTTATGTCGGTGGCATTTTTTACGGCACGACAAATGGTGGCGGAAACGCTTGCTCGGGCGGTTACGACTGCGGGACTATATTTTCTATCTCACCGACCGGCGAGAAGTCTTCGGTTTACAATTTCAAGTGCTGTACCGATGGCGCATCGGCGGTGCCTACGGCTATGGCACCGTATTCACGCTCCGGCGAACCGGCGGCGAGCACGTACTATTCAGCTTCCGCGAAAACGAGCTGACTGGCGGAAATCCCTACGCAAGCCTGACGCGCGTCGGCGACACGTTTTACGGCACGACGTTCGAGGGTGGTGTCAGCGATAAGAATTTTGGCACAGTATTTTCAATATCGCCGGCTGGCGTCGAGAAAGTTCTGCATAGCTTCCGCGACAGACGGGACGGTGCTTATCTGCAAGCAGGCGTGATCGATGTGAACGGCAAGCTATACGGAACCACGGAGAACGGCGGCGGCTCGGGATGCTCCAACCAAGGCTGCGGCACGGTATTTTGGGTGTCGCCGGCCGGCGACGAACACGTCATCTACAGATTCAACGGTGACGATGGTTCAAGCCCAAGGGCAGACCTCCTGAAGGTGGGAGACAAACTCTACGGCAAAACTTATGTCGGCGGTTCCCACGGAGACGGCACCGTATTCTCCGTAACCTTGTCCGGAACCGAAGAAGTGATTCACGGATTCAAGGGCGGCGCGGATGGCGTAAGACCCGTGGGCCGGTTGATCGATGTCGGCGGGACGCTTTACGGACTGACCCAAACCGGCGGCGGAACGGGCTGCGGCGGCCAGGGCTGCGGCACGGTGTATTCCGTGACGCCATAGCGCTTGCGCAGCGGAATTGGATCGGTTTTCTGGAGGCGTCAAGGGTCCAGCCGACTTCACTGCCACTGACGCGGCAAGCCGTACGTCCCCAGTTCCACGAAACCCAATCGCGCCCTACAGCGCGTCAATCGACTCCGCATGGGTTTCCCATTGCGCCTTGAGTTCGGCGACGATGTCCGGATATCGGTCTTCCGCGGCTTCGCGCAGCTTGGGCAGGTGATAGGACGGGAACAGGTCGTTGTCGGGGCGATAGTCACGCAACACCTGCTTGGCGACCGTCACCTTGTGCACTTCCGTGGGCCCGTCGGCGATGCCCATCACCATGGAGCCGAGCAGCATTTGCGTGAACGGCATTTCGTTGGAGACGCCAAGCGCGCCGTGCAGATGCATCGCGGCCGATGCGATGTCGTGATAGACCTTGGGCATTGCGACCTTCACGGCCGCGATGTCTTTGCGAACTTTCCGATAGTCCTTGTACTTGTCGATCCGCCATGCGGTTTGCAGCACAAGCAAACGAAACTGCTCGAGCGCGATCCAGCTGTCCGCGATCTGCTCCTGCACCATCTGGTAATCGGAAATGCGGCCGTTGCGCGTGGTGCGCGAGACGGCCCGCTTGCACATCAGATCGAGCGCCTTCTTGCATTGGCCGACCGTGCGCATCGCGTGATGCACGCGCCCGCCGCCCAGCCTCGTCTGTCCGATCACGAACGCGGCGCCGCGCTCGCCCAGCAGCGCGTCGAAAGGCACCCGCACATCGGTGTAGCGCATATAGCCTTCCGAACCGCGCCGCTCCGTGCCCACGCCGACATACCGCACGACTTCCACGCCCTTCGTCTTGCGCGGCACGAGGAACATCGACATGCGCCGGTAGGGATCCTTGTGATCGGGATCGGTGACGGCGTACACCACCAGCACTTCGGCGTTGCGCGCGCCCGAGGTGAACCATTTCTCGCCGTTGATCACCCACTCATTGCCGTCGAGCACGGCGCTGGTGGTGAAGCCCAGCGGATCGGAACCGCCCTGCGGCTCCGTCATCGAATAGCCCGATGTGATTTCGTTGTTGAGTAGCGGCCAGAGATAATTCTTCTTCTGCTCGTCGGTCCCATAATGGGCGATGATTTCGGCATTGCCGGTGTCGGGCGCCTGGCAGCCGAACACGACGGGCGCGAGGCCCACGCGCCCCAGCCGCTCGTTCATAAGCGCGAGCTTCACCTGGCCATAACCCTGCCCGCCCAGTTCGGGGCCGAGGTGGCAGGCCCACAGGCCCTGCGCCTTCACTTTGGCCTGGAGCGGACGGACCGCCTTCTGATAGGCCTTGGACTTGACCCCCGCATAGCCCACGCCCAATTGGGTGATGGGGTCGACTTCCGTGTCGAGGAATTCGTCGATCCAGTCGAGTTTTTTCTGAAATTCCGGCTCCGTCTCGAAGTCCCAGGCCATGTTTCCCGTCCCTTTTTATCCGTTCACGCCACGTTAGCCGCCGCGGGGAGACCCCCGCAACGGCTTTTCTAATCTGCGCGATGCGCTAGGCTTGGGGCGGGACATCGAAAGGAAACGCTGGAATGGCAAAACACCGCGCTGGGCTGTCGCTCGAACGGCTCAACACGCTCGATCGGGTGATGACGGAACGTTATGTCGATGCCGGGTTGTTGAACGGCATCCTCACCCAGGTCTGGCGGCGGGGCGAACTGGTCCACACCGGGATGTCCGGCATGATGGACATCGCACGCGGCAAGAAGATGCGCGAAGACGCGATCTTCCGCATCTATTCCATGACCAAGCCGATCACCGCGGTCGCGCTGATGATGCTGGTGGAAGAAGGCAAGATCGGCCTGGACGACGACGTCCACAAGCACATCCCTTCGTGGAAGAATCTGCGCGTCTATGCGAGCGGGATGCCGAGTCTCGTGGCGAACACCGCGGGCCAGTTCATCACCGTGGCGCCGAAGCGGCGCATGAAGGTGATCGATCTCGTCACGCACACATCCGGTCTCACCTATGGCTTCATGATGCGCACCAGCATCGACGCCGAATACCGCAGGCAAAAGGTGGGAGATTTCCAGACGCCGGGCGGCCTCGACGCGTTCATCGAACAACTGGCGGGAATCCCGCTCGATTTTTCGCCGGGCGAATATTGGAATTATTCCGTCGCCATCGATGTGATGGGCTATCTGGTGCAGAAGCTTTCCGGACAGACCTTCGGCGAATTCCTGCGCACACGATTGTTCGAGCCTTTGGGCATGACGGATACGTCATTCTCCGTGCCGCAGGCGAAGATGGAACGCTTGACCACGTGCTACATGCCGGGAAAGGGCGGCGCATTGGTCATCCAGGACGATGCAGGCAAATCGACCTATGCCGAACCGCCCAAGCTCGAATCCGGCGGCGGCGGTCTCGTCTCCACCGCGCAGGATTATATGCGCTTCTGCCGCATGATGCTGGGCGGCGGCACGCTCGACGGCGTGCAGATCCTTTCGCCCAAAACCGTGCAAATGTTCGCCATGAACCTTCTACCGGACAACAAACTGTTGACCGACCTGGTCGCGGGCGAAGGCCTGTTCAGCGAAGCCGGCTATAACGGCGTGGGCTTCTCGATCGGCTGCAGCGTGACGATGGATGTCGCCAAGACGCGCGTGCCGGGAAGCGTGGGCGAATTCGCCTGGGGCGGAGCGGCCTCGACCGCCTTCTGGATCGATCCCAGGGAAGACCTAGCCGTCGTGTTCATGACCCAGGTGATGGGCACCGACGCGCGCCTCACCTTGCGCCGCGACCTGCGCACGCTCGTCTATTCCGCGATGACGGAGTCGAACAAGTAGCGATCAGAGCGTTCTTCGGCACCCCCTTCCGTCCGCCTCGCAAGCGCGAGGCGGACACCTTCCCCCGAAAAAGGGGAAGGTTAGAAAAAGGGCAAAGCGCAAATCTTGTTCTTAGCCTTCCCCCCTCGCGGGGGAAGGTGGCGCGCGGCGCAAGCCGCGTGTCGGAAGGGGGAATCACCCGCCCCTAAATCACCGCCTCGATCAGCCGCGGGCCGCGGGTTTTCATCGCGCTCGCGAATTGATCGGCGAATTCTTCGGCCGTCGTGGCGCGCGAGGCCTCGACGCCCATGCCGCGGGCGAGGCTCACCCAATCGAGCTCGGGATTGTGCAAATCGAGCATCGACAGCGCCCGCGGTCCCGGGTTTTCCGCACCCACCCGTGCGAGTTCGATGTTCAAAATCGCGTAGGAACGATTGGCGAAGATCACGGTCGTCACGTCGAGTTTCTCGCGCGCCTGTGTCCATAAGGATTGCAGCGTGTACATTGCGCCGCCATCGCCATGCAGGCACACGACCTTGCGATCCTGACACGCGACCGCGGCGCCGGTCGCAACAGGCAGTCCCTGCCCGATCGAGCCGCCCGTCAGCGAAAGGTGATCGTGGCGAGCCGCGTTGGCGGTGAAGGTCGCTGTGCCCAGGCCGGATGTCGCCGCTTCGTCGGAAACGATCGCGCCTTCCGGCAGATAGAATCCGATCGCCTGGCCGACGGTGTAGGCGTTGAGCTTGCCGTTCGGCAATTCCGGACGCTTGAACGGCGCAACCCCGATGGGCTCCCTGGGCGCACCGAGGGCTTCGGCCAGCGCTTCAAGCGCACCCACGCCGTCTTCATGCGGCTGGGCGAGATAGTGGATGGCGCAGGTGTCCGGCGTGCACCAGCTGGGCTTGCCGGGATAGGCGAAGAACGAGACTGGCGGCTTCGTGCCGACCAGCACGAGCACATCGAGGTCCTTGAGAAAATCGACGATCTGCTCCGCGAAATAGGGAACGCGCTCGACCGCAACGAGACCGGCGCCGCGCTCAAGCCGCGGCGCAATCGTATCGCACATCAGGCGCGCACCGGTTTTGGCCGAAATGCGCCCAGCGGCATCGAGACCGCGCTTGCGCGTCGCGGCGCCGCGCATCAGGAGCGCGGTCTTCTTGCCTGCGCGCAACGCTTTCGCCACGAGATCGACCGCGTCGGACGACACGGACGCAGGCGCGATGCGCGGCAAAGGCTGCGCAGGGCCATCCGCGTCGAGCCAGGCGGTGTCGGCGGGAAGAATGAGTGTGGCAACGTGGCCGGGCGCGGCGGTCGCCGCCTGCACCGCACGGGCGCCGTCGGACGCCACCACCTTGGCGCCTGTGCTCGAATGTACCCAGGCGGAAACCGGTCGCGCCAGCCCCGCAATGTCGGAGGCAAGCGGCGCATCGTATTGCGCATGATATGTCGCGTGATCGCCGACGACGTTGAGGATGGGAGTGGCCGCGCGGCGCGCATTGTGCAGATTGGCGAGGCCGTTGGAGAGACCGGGCCCAAGATGCAGCAAGGTGCAGGCAGGTTTCTCCGCCATGCGGCCGTAGCCGTCGGCCGCACCCGTCGCGACACCCTCGAACAACGCAAGCACGGGGCGCATGCCTGCGACCTTGTCGAGGGCCGCCACGAAATGCATCTCCGACGTACCCGGATTGGAGAAACACACCTCCACGCCGCACGCGACCAAAGTGCGAACCAGACTTTCAGCGCCGTTCATGGGGGCCTCGGAATAGGACGGATGCTATGGGATACTCCGGTCAGCGAGCTGTATTGTCTAGCTCCGGAGAGGCGCCGATGATCCCGCCCGATCTTTCCACCCGTCCGTTCCGGCTCGCGGTCGAGCGCGCGATGTCGGCGGCGCCGGAGGTTCTCTATCGCGCCTGGACGGAGCAATTCGACCGCTGGTTCGCGGTGCCGGAATCCGTGACGATGACGGGCGCAGTCGGCGCCGTGTTCTTCTTCGAGACCGCATTCGAAGGTGCGCGACATTCGCATTACGGCCGCTTCCTCAGGCTCGAACGCAATGTGCTTGTCGAACTCACCTGGGTTACGTCGGCGACGGGCGGATTCGAAACCGTGGTGACAGTCGAACTCGCGCCGCACATAGGCGGCACGCTGCTCAAGTTGGCGCATGCGGGCTTCCCGGACGAAGCGTCGTGCCAACGCCACGCAGACGCCTGGCCGCTCGTGCTCGCGCAGATGGATGGAAAATACCCAACGGCCTGCTAGGCGCGTATCCCGGCCGGTCGCGAACGAAAATGGCTCCCGACGCGGGAGCCATTTTCCAATTTGGTTGCGGGGACAGGATTTGAACCTGTGACCTTCAGGTTATGAGCCTGACGAGCTACCGGGCTGCTCCACCCCGCGTCATAAATTTTCTTAGAAAAAACAGTTACTTACCTATCGTTTCTTTTTCGACTCGTTTCCACCCGAAAAATCTGGGTAAGTATTTGGGTAAGAAACCAGCCAAAACTGCGCGCTGCACCTGTCGGGACACTACTCCCGCCGCTCGTCTTCGGCGAGCAAATAATGTCTTTGAATCTCAAGCGCTTAGGGTATCGAAAATGCATTGAGACCGATAATCGGCTGAAAACGGAGCCATCCGTTGGCCCCCGCCCACTTCCCCAGACTTACCCAAAACTTCCCCAGTCTGAATCGCTAGTCGCGAACCTTGAACAGCGAAGGCTCATTATATCTGCCTGCGGCCGTGCGCTCGGCGCGCGGCCTGCTGTCGTCGACAAGCACGAACAAGGCAGGCTGCTTTGCATTCGCCGCAGCCTGCACCTGTTCCTTCCGCAGCTTTAGTATGTCGCGCCAAAGATGGCGCTTGCCGTCGATTACGATAAAGCGCGGCGCGGTCATGGCGCGTTCACGCCTCGATATGACCAAACCGCCGCGCTTCCTCGGCGTAGGCCCCGAGTGTCTTCTCGGCCCTGAAATGCAAATCGCATTCGATGGTGAGGCCTCCCGGTCCCTTGACGCTCTTAAGCTCCATGATCGAAACAGAGCCAAGCTCGGGAAAGCCTTGGCCTAGATCGCAAAGTCCGAAAGCAATGTCGGGGTCTCCGGGATGAAGCTCGGTGAGCAGCCATGTCGCGCCACTCCACGGGCAAAAAAGCTTGATGACCGGCCGGAAATCTTCCGGCTCTTCATCCTTGACGGTGTGTTCTGCATTTTTCCAGCCGTTGCGAAGCGTGTAGTAGCGCAACTCCATCGGTATCAATTCATTCGCTATCAACTGCATGACTCACTCCTCTTGCTTGGGTTCAGCGCAGCGCGCGCATCTGAACCCCTGCCTCGCGGCGAGTAGCGGGTGTGCAAGCGGAGCGGCTGCCTTCGCGGGGAACCGGCTGGCAGGGAGCGCAGCGACCGAAGCTGGGCGGAAGGCACTCCGAAGCGCGCTGAGGGCAGAGCCCCAAGCACCTCCAAAGAAAAAGTCTCGCCGGGGTAGCAAGCGGAAGGGCGAGCAACGGAGGGGAATCTCCCGTCCGCCTGCGGACGGGGAAGCCGTTGCGAGGCTTGCGAACCCTTCCGCGCGCGGGGGGTGGCTAACCTCTTGAGAAGGCTTTGCGGAAACGAGCGGCGGTCTGCGGCTTCAGCCGCGCCCGCCGCGAGTTAGTCTCTTCGCAGTCCGTGCAGCGGCGCGAACGGAGAAGTGCCGTCGATCAGCGGCGACGCCGCCAAAGCGGCGCGCGAAGCGGCGCACCCGCAGGAGTGCGGAACGCGCGGGACCGAGTGCGATCGCCGCTGTCCTACGCAAGCCTTCGCGCGATGGGATCGTCACCGCCAGGCCGAAACCGCAATGCGGGTTCGGTGAGGCCCGCTCTGACAGGCCGAATAGAGCCCGGTCGCGAAGCGGCGCGCTAAACAGTCTAACTAGACAAACGGCTGCGCGAACACGTCGAACTGCTTCGATGCGCAGAACACTCGCTCGTGGCATTGCTCGATCACGCGCGCATTATACATTGCGAGCGCCTTCAGATGGTTCTTTTCAAATCCAACATTTAGGCCTTCGCTAAGGCTGGCCCTGTGACGTTGGACGATGTCTTGACGCGGCATGTTCTGCGTAAGATCGTCGATATCCGCAAAAATGTAATGAACGAACGCGTGTCGGCATAAATTAAACGAAAAAGCCATGTGCTTGCCGTCCGGCATCGGCTCGCAATAGCTGCGGTCAGACATTAGACAAAATTTGTCGTCATAATCGAAAACTAACACGCTGGTGTGGGTTTTTGGATTTTCGATGAGCGATTTAATGAGGCCCTCGAACAGATTCGGGTGCTTCTCATCGGGAAACAGCAACATGAAGAGCGTTCGCAACCATTCGACGTACATCTGGTCCGTAATGCCAAGCTCGGCGCAAAGATGCGCCTGATGCGGTCTTTTTCCGCTCACGATGCGGTGGTAGGCCGCAAGAAGGGTAGGATCGGTGGGTTGGTAGGTCGTGAGCCTTGGGAATGTATTGAGAACCTTCTGAACGCAGTAGGGGTTTCGAACAAAATTGAGCAACTTGGCCGCGAACAAATCGATGACTTCCGATTTGATGTCTTTCGATCGCACGGGCAGTTTCGCGAGCAGGTTTCTCGTGTGCACTTCGATGCTCGCCTCGTACTTTGCGAACAGTGTCTCAAAGTTCGATCTGAGGTCGCTGCCGTCATCAACATCGAAGCTGAACAGATCGAGCGCAGACAAGTTGCTTCGAATCGACCTGCCGTTCGGGTCTTCCAGTTGCAACGCGCGCGCGGTCCTGTCGACAACGCGAAACGAATAGATCTTAGCGTTTTCGGGCAACGCGTTCGGATTGCGCGCGTTCAGCTTTTGCTCGACTCGGGTCAGGAAATGTTGATTCCGAGTGTTGTTGCTCAGCACGGGGCGCTTTGACGAATTGGTATTGTTCATGGAGACCCGCGTCCCACATAGAACCGAGGAATGAACTCGTGGCACACCCGTCCAAAGTGAAAAACCATCAATGGGCGCCGCCCTTGCTGACTTCGTTGACGTAAGCGGCAATGCCCTCATCACTCGGAACTTCCTCCAGAATATCGTCGTCAAAGTCCTTCAAGGGCGACTTCCGCGCCAACTTTGGCATCACGAAGGGATTGCCATCGAGATGTGCCACAAGCGCTGACGCCAATTCCACGATATTGATCCATCGCAATGCCAGGCTGATTAGGCGGAGCAGCCCCATACCCTCGATGAAAACAGACGGACTGTGGTCGCCACCACGCGCTTTCGGACTATGTTTGAAAATTACCTCAAGAACGTCCGTATCAAGCATTTGGTTGAGGCCGCGAATTTCTGCGAAGAGCATATGAAGGGCGCGGAACGCGGGAGTCTCCTCACAGGTGCCGGTCTGATGATCGAACTGCAAGAATGTTGGGGACGTCAATGCTTCAGGCAGTACCTCAATGTGAATCCGACCGCGTATCCAATGCATAAGTACCGTGGAGAAGTTGTCCCATGGTTTGGTCGGAACCGCGAATTCGGAATGAAATTTGTCTTCCTTGGCGATCGGGAACATCTGGTCAAATTTTGCGACGAACCATTGCGGTCCGAAGCACTCACCTGACTTGCCCCTTATCAAACACGCTCGCAACACTTCTACCAATTCATATCGGAGTGCTCTTCGGAAGGCCGCTTCCTCGACAGGAAAGCCCGCGAGAAAGAGCGTTTGCAGAACGTTTGCTACGTCACGAAAATCATGGAATGCATGAAGCCAATTCCCCGTAGGCAACGCGCCCTCATGCCGGACGGCCGCAGCTGTTTCCCGGTTGCGCCCAACCTCTTCGATGAACCGAATCGTGAATTCCGCGTCTTCGGCATGCTTGTTTGGATATGCCGCAATTTTCTTCGCCGCCGTATTGAGATCGATATCCTTGAGATGACGCTGCAACGCCTTTTGATCCTCGCGGAATTGCCAAACATCGGAACGGACAAAGGTGAGGATTTGTATCTTCCCTTCGCGCTGGAGTTCGTAGGCGGCTCGGTACTCTTGTTGTGTGATACTTATGCGGCCCGGCTCGTCATACCAACCGCCTACCCGGGAGCCGATCAGGAGGATGAAGTAATCTGCTTGTTTGATGCTTTCGAGACAGGCCTCGTATGAGTGCCGGTCCAGTGGCTTCCTGAAGTCGTTGAACTCGGATGCCAGGACGAGACAGCCCCTCTGTTCAAGCGTGTACTTGATTGCGCTGCGCAGGTCCTGAAAGTCGAAAATAGTCGATGAAAGGAAGAACGTAGGTTTTTTCATGAGCGACTCCGTCGCGATGAGCGATTGTAGTCGCGGACAACGAAAATTGCGACTGAGGTTACTTGTTGGCGGGGCGATACCAACGCGAGATGGCGCTCGAGACCCTTCGCAAGCTTCACCACATAGTCTCGTATCCACGACGGGGGCCGCCGTGACGAAACCAAGTGCAATGCGTCCAATGTTGTATCTTTTCAGGCGTAGACAGCATCCTGGCGAGATGGTCGCGTCTCAACTTTGGTTCGAAGATGAACGTCCAAGGCTTCTAATACCTTCATAGCCCGCTCGACCGTGATACCAAAGTACTCATTGCGTTCATCACGAGATACTTGAGATTCGTGAACGTCCAGTCGCTTAGCCAACTCTCGTTGAGATATTCCTTTGGCAATACGCAGCGAAATGAGCAAATGTCCTAGACCTGAGAAATTGTCTAGCTCTTCGAACTCACCTCTTTTGAGACGCTCGTAACTTTGTACTTCTTCGCGAAGCTGTAGGTGAAACGATTCCATCGGATCAACTACCCGTTTAATCTCTTCTTCGGAGAGGCCAGAATCTTTCAGCCTTGCCCTATGTTCGATTAAGCGACTTCGTTCTTCATCGAGACGCGCCACCGCCTCTTTGTATTCAGTCTCGTTTCTAATCATGATCCCCCTCCGTAGCGAATTTTGATAATTCCCTTCGGTGCTCCGTCCCTGCGGCATTGACGAAATGCCGAGGGAAATTCCATCTCATTTCCGTGCTTGTCGCGAATGCCACTACCCAACCCAAGCCCCGGCACATGAGGATAGAGCTCGACTCGATACTTGTGCCACATCGGAAGTTGCCGCTTTGGGTAGCCGCGATAGGGGCGTCGCGACGCCGGATCCCACGTCCAAATTTTATCTGCTTCGAGCAGATTCAATTGTTGCACCATCTGACCGCTCCTCAATGCGGCGAAGTCGCACACAAAGTATCCATCGATGTCGTTGGGATGGTCTTTATCCTCACCAAACGAACCGTCCGCATAAACCTCCGTGACTCCGACTTGCCAAAGTTGCCGCGTCAAAACTTCGAAATTGTCGACGAGCCTTGCTCGCCAGGCAGCATCCCAGTTTCCGAGAGCGCTGCTTGGTCCAACAACCAA
>JBEKLK010000020.1:0-18539 GCA_050010235.1 Rhizomicrobium sp. | reverse complement strand
GCGGCCAGCAGATGCTGCGGCAACGGAATCCCGGGGACGATGGGGACATTCGCGGCACGGATGCCGCGGATCGCAAGATAGACGCAGGTCGGCGTCTTGGATGTCCGGCTTGCGCCGACCAGAACAACGTCGGCGTCGTCGAGCATGTCGGTCGCCTGTCCGTCGTCATGCGCAATGGTGTAGTTGAGCGCTTCGATGCGCTGCAGATAGCGGTGGTCGACTTCGTGCTGCCCCCCGGGCCGATGGCTTTCCGCCGCACCGAGAAATTGCCGCATCATCGCGATGGGCGCATCGAGAACGCCCTGGCATGGCAACCCCTCTTGTGCGCAGAACGCTTCGAGTTCGCGCCGCAGTTCGGGATTCACCAGGGTGAAATAGACCAGTCCCGGATTGAGCCGGATCTGCTCCATCACGCGTTGCAATTGCCGCTGACTGCGCACCAAGGCGTAGAAATGATCCTGAACTTCCACGCCTTCGAATTGCGCACAGGCGGCTTTCGCGATCGCGTTCAGCGTTTCGCCTGTCGCATCCGAGACAAGATGAAGATGGAATCCGGAACTCACAAACGGTCCTCCCTGCGGCCGTTCTATCCCCAATCGGGAGATATACGTAAGGACAATCCCCAGCCGCGCATTCGCTGCACCCTTCTATCCCCCGGTCTGGACCCCTTTTGCCGCGACCGTCGACACGATGCCGCGCCAGACTGATATGCTATATCCTTGAGTGCCAATGCCTTGCAGCCTACAGGAAATATCATCCACTCACTATTCAACAGTTCACAGCCCCATCACCATCTTCATCAGACTCCAGGAGTCTTTAGTTTTGAAGTTAGATGAGAGTGCAAAGCTGTTAAGCGTTCTCGATGGAACGGTCCAGAGACCGCCGCCAATCTGGTTGATGCGACAAGCCGGGCGGTATCTGCCGGAATATCGGGAATGCCGCGCCAAGGCCGGATCGTTCTGGACCATGTGCATGACACCGGAGCTGGCTGCCGAAGTGACGCTGCAGCCGATCCGGCGGTTTGGTTTCGATGCGGCAATCTTGTTTTCCGACATCCTCGTCGTGCCTTTCGCATTGGGGAGAGATGTGAAATTCGAGGATGGCGAAGGACCATCGCTTGTTCCTCTCGATTCTGTGGATGGTTTGGAACGGGATTCGGGAATCTGGGCGAAGAAGCTCTCGCCTGTTTACGAAGCGCTGAAACTGGTGCGCTCGAAGCTTGCGTCCGATACCGCGCTGCTGGGGTTTGCGGGTGCCCCCTGGACGCTTGCGACCTATCTGGCCGAAGGCGAGGGATCGAAAGATCAACGGGCGGCAAAATTATGGGGATATCGCAATCCGAAATCCTTTTCGGCGCTTCTGGATATTCTGGGTGATTGCATTGCGATGCACTTGATCCGGCAGATGGACGCCGGGGCGGATGCGGTGCAGATATTCGACAGCTGGGCGAGCGGGTTGCCGGCGCGGGCATTTGAAAATTGGGTTGTCGCGCCGACAAAACGGATCGTGGATAAGGTCCGGGCCGTACATCCCAAAGCGAGGATTATCGGGTTTCCCCGTGCCGCGACGCTCGAAGGGTATGAGCGGTACGCCGCTGAGACAGGCGTGGACGCTGTATCGATCGACACGGCCGCGCCGATCTCCTGGGCAGTGGACAAATTGGGGAAAAACGTTGCGGTGCAGGGAAACCTTGATCCGTTGGTGCTTTTGGCGGGAGGCCGCGCACTCGCTGAGGCTGTGGACGAATTGTTGATGGCGACACGCGACACACGATTCATTTTCAATCTGGGCCATGGCGTCGTGCCGGAGATACCGGTCGAGCATGTCGCGGAATTGGTGGCCCGGGTGAGGAACGCGCGTTGAAGCTCGCTGTCGTACTTTACAATCTTGGCGGCCCCGATAGTCCCGACGCAATCGAACCGTTTCTGACAAATCTCTTTTCGGATCCTGCGATCATCTCGTTGCCTGGCTTCTTGCGGAGGCCGCTGGCGCGATTCATCGCGAAGCGGCGAACGCCGATAGCCCGTGAAATCTACGCCAAGCTGGGCGGACGCTCGCCGATCCTGGAAGAAACCCAAGCGCAGGCGAATGCACTCGAGCGGGCGCTGGCGGAACGCGGCCATGACGCGCGCGCCTTCATTGCGATGCGCTGCTGGAAACCCTTCACCGACGAAGCGGCACGTGACATTGCGGCCTGGACGCCGGAGCACGTGGTGCGGTTGCCGCTTTATCCGCAATTCTCCACTACGACGACCGGGTCCTCCGAAGCCGCTTGGATTGAAGCGTCCGCGGCGGCGGGCATCGCCGCAGCACAATCGCGAGTCTGTTGCTATCCCTGGGCGGACGGATTCATTGCTGCGGTTGCATCCCTTATCCGCGAGGGTTATGCGAAGGCAAAGCCCGGACTTTCCTACCGATTGCTGCTGTCCGCACATGGGCTGCCCGAACGCACGGTGGCGCGCGGCGATCCTTATCGCTGGCAAGTGGAGCGGACGGCGGCGGCGATCGTCGCGGCTCTGGGAGTGCCCGATCTCGACTGGTCGATCTGCTATCAAAGTCGCGTGGGCTCGCTCAAATGGATCGGACCGGCCACGGAGGCGGAAATCCGGCGCGCCGGCGCGGAAGGAAAGGCGCTGATCGTGGCGCCCATCGCCTTCGTGTCGGAACATTCCGAGACGTTGGTGGAGCTCGATATCGAATATCAGAAACTGGCGCGCGAATCCGGGGTGCGCGATTATCTGCGCGTGCCCACAGTCAGGACGCGCCCGGAATTCATTGAGGCACTGGCCGATCTGGTCGAGCGTTCCATGCAGACCCCGGGCGCCGCAACCTGCGCCGAGGGGCGCATCTGCCCGAGGGATTTCGGGCGATGCGGATATTCGGAGGGGACGTCATGATCGAATTCGTGCGCTCGTACTACCAGTGGATTTTGGCGTTCCACATCATCGCGGTCATCGCCTGGATGGCCGGCATGCTCTATCTGCCCCGTCTGTTTGTGTACCATTGCGAGACGATACCCGGCACGCCGGAGTCCGAGCGCTTCAAGGTGATGGAGCGCAAGCTCCTCCGTGCAATCGTCAATCCGTCCATGATCGCCGTTTGGATCCTGGGCCTGACGCTCGCCTTCGGCAGAGACGCGTGGCACGAACATTGGTTTCACGCCAAGCTGCTGCTTGTCGTCGTCATGAGCGGTATTCATGGAATGTACGCAGGCTGGGTGAAACGCTTCGCGCGCGACGCCAATACGCGCCCTGCCCGGTTCTACCGCATCTGGAACGAGGTCCCCGCGGTCCTGATGGTGCTGATCGTGATCCTGGCCGTGGTCAAACCGTTCTGAGGTTGGCGATTTGCCATTTGCAACGGAACGAAATCGGGCTATAAGACCTTAGTTCCCCATTCGCGCCGCAGACGGCTCGCACATTTAGGTGCGGGCTGGGCCGGTTAAAGACCGGTGCGGCGCGTGACCTATCTCCGTCGATGACCTCGCCCGCACGCCCAAATGGGCACTGGCGGGCGCACGGACAACCTCCCCGAAGGCTTAGTTCCAGGTGTAATCTCCCATGACAGTGCAATCCGGCCTGCAGGCCATGAAACTGCAGGATTTGAAGTCCAAGTCCCCCACCGATCTGCTCGCTTTTGCCGAAGAACTCGAGATCGAGAACGCATCGTCCATGCGCAAGCAGGACATGCTGTTCGCGATCCTCAAAGAGCTCGCCGAACGCAATGTCGAGATCACCGGCACGGGGGTGGTGGAAACGCTGCAGGACGGCTTCGGCTTCCTGCGCTCCCCCGAATCCAACTACCTCGCCGGGCCTGACGACATCTATGTCAGCCCGTCGCAAATCCGTCGCTTCGGTCTTCGCACCGGCGACACGGTCGAGGGCCCGATCCGGTCGCCGAAAGACGGCGAGCGATATTTTGCCCTGCTCAAGGTGTCCACGATCAATTTCGAAGATCCCGAGCAGATCAAGCACAAGGTGCATTTCGACAATCTGACGCCGCTTTATCCGACGCGCTGGCTCAATATGGAGCTCGCCGACCCGACCATCAAAGACAAGACGGGCCGCGTCATCGATATCGTCGCACCCCAGGGCATGGGGCAGCGCTGCCTGATCGTGGCGCCGCCACGGGTCGGCAAGACGATCATGATGCAGAACATCGCGCGCGCCATCAGCGCGAACCATCCGGAATGCTACCTGATCGTGCTTCTGATCGACGAACGTCCGGAAGAAGTCACCGACATGCAGCGCACCGTGAAAGGCGAAGTCATTTCGTCGACCTTCGACGAGCCGGCGTCGCGTCACGTCCAGGTCGCGGAAATGGTGATCGAAAAGGCCAAGCGCCTGGTCGAGCACAAGCGCGACGTGATCATCCTGCTCGACAACATCACGCGCCTCGGCCGCGCCTACAACACCGTGATCCCGTCATCGGGAAAGGTGCTGACGGGCGGCGTGGACGCCAATGCGCTCCAGCGGCCGAAGCGTTTCTTCGGCGCCGCGCGCAACATCGAGGAAGGCGGCTCGCTCACCATCATCTCTACCGCGCTGATCGACACGGGCAGCCGCATGGACGAAGTGATTTTCGAAGAGTTCAAAGGCACCGGCAATTCGGAAATCATTCTGGACCGTAAGGTCGCCGACAAGCGCGTGTTCCCGGCGATCGACATTCTCAAGTCCGGCACCCGCAAGGACGAGTTGCTTCTGGACAAGGCCACGCTTGCCAAGACGCATGTGCTGCGCCGGATTCTCGCGCCGATGGGCACGACCGATGCGATCGAATTCCTGCTCGACAAGATGCGCAGCTCCAAGACCAACGCCGATTTCTTCGAAAGCATGAATACGTAAAATCGGGCGAGTGAAGTTTGCGCCGGGTCGCGGAGATGGCCGCTTCGATTCTCATTCTTACCGGGCCGCCGGGATCGGGCAAAAGCACCGTCGCGAAGCTGCTTGTGGACGGCGCGGACGGTCCGGCCGTTCATCTGCACACGGATGATTTCGATACCTCGATCCGCACGGGCTTTATTCCGCCCTGGCTCCCGCAATCGCGGCGGCAGAACGAGATCGTCGTCGGCGTGATCGTGGAAGCGGCCTTGGGTTTCGCACGCGGCGGGTACGATGTGATCGCCGACGGGATTGTCGGGCCGTGGTTTCTCGAACCCTTTCGTGCAGCCTCTGTTTTGCACCAGATTCCCATCGACTATGCGGTTTTGCGGCCGGGCGCGGCGATCTCTTTGGAGCGCGCCAGAAGCCGCAGCGATGGCGAGCTGAAAGACGAGGAGGCCATTCAAGGGCTCTGCCGGGCGTTTGCCGATCTGGGCCCGTTCGAAAGCCATTCCGTCGATTCGGCAAGCCAGACGCCCGCAGAGACGGCGGATATCGTCCGCGAAAAATGGAAAAACGGACAATTCAGGCTGATGTAACGCGTCCATTGACCCCGACCTGTCCGGCGCGGAAAATGCCCGCCCAGGACCTGCGGAGAACACCATGACAGAGCACCCCAACGATCGCGCGCAATTTCATGCGATGACGCAAGGCACGCAGGAAGATTGGGCCAAGATTTTCATCGCGGCCCAGGCCTTCAACAAGGGGTTGCCGGAGCGCGTTCTCGCGCATCTGAAACTGCTGGAAGGCGATTGCGGCGGCTTCGCAGTCGATCGCATGACGCATTCACTGCAAGCGGCGACCCTGGCGCACCGCGACGGGATGGATGAGGAATACGTCGTTTGCGCGCTGTTGCACGACATCGGCGACACACTCGGTTCCTACAATCACGCCGATATCGGTGCTGCAATCCTGAAGCCGTTCGTGTCGGAAGAGAACCATTGGATGGTCGAGCATCACGGCATCTTCCAGGGTTATTATTTTTTCCAGTTCGGCGGTCTCGATCGCAACATGCGCGACAAGTTCCGCGGCCATCCGGCATTCGAGCGCACGGCGGCGTTCTGCGCGCGCCATGACCAGAACGCGTTCGATCCGGCCTATGACACCATGCCGCTCGAAGCCTTCGTGCCGATGCTGAATCGGGTGATGGAACGTCCGGTGCGCTCGATCTATATGCGCGAAGCTGCGGAATAAATTTGCCGCCTCATGGAATGAGGACCGTCGCGCCCGTGGTGTCGCGCGAATGCAGGGCCTCATGCGCCTGTCGCGCCTCGGCCAGCTTGAAGCGCTGATGCACCGCGATCTTCACTGCGCCTGAACCCACGACCTCGAACAAATCGTCCGCCGTCGCCTGCAGTTCCTTCGCGTCGCGCGTGTAATGCGCCAGCGTGGGACGCGTGAGATAGAGCGAGCCCTTGGCGCTCAGAATGCCGGGCTCCACGGCCGGCACGGCCCCGCTCGCGTTGCCGAAGCTCACCATCAGCCCGCGGATTGCGAGACAATCGAGCGAACTTGCCCAGGTGTCCTTGCCGATCGAATCGTAGACGACGGGCACGCCCTTGCCGCCCGTCAGCTCGCGCAATTTTTTGGACCAACCGTCTTCGCGCGTGTTGAGCACATGGTCGCAGCCATTGGTTTTCGCCAGCGCGATCTTCGATTCCGAACCCACCGTGCCGATGACGGTTGCGCCCAGATGTTTCGCCCATTGGCACGCGATGAGACCGACGCCGCCCGCCGCGGCATGGAACAGGATCGTCTCGCCACGTTGCAACGGATGCGTGCGCTTGAGGAGATATTGGGCCGTCATCCCTTTGAGCAGCGAGGCGGCAGCCGCTTCGTCGGTGATGGAGCTCGGCAGTTTGACCACCCGATCGGCGGCCACATTGTTGGCTTCCGCATAGGCGCCGAGCGGGCCGGAGCAATAGGCGACGCGATCGCCGATCTTCAGCGTCCGGACATCGCTGCCCAGCGCCTCCACCATGCCGGCTGCTTCAAGACCAAGGCCGGACGGAAGAGCCACGGGATAAAGTCCCGAACGCTGATAGGTGTCGATGAAATTGACGCCGATGACAGTGTGATGCACGCGCACCTGGCCGGGCCCGGGAGGCGCAAGCTCGATGTCTTCAAGGGCGAGGACTTCGGGGCCGCCGGTCTTTGAAAATCGAATGGCTTTCATGGCTCAACTCAGATGCTGGCGGAAGAAGGTCGAGGTTCGACCGTTGGCGAGTTCGGCATTGGCGCGGTCGTAATGGTCGCCGCCGTCGCGCGCGAACGCATGATCCATCTCCGGATAAACATGGATCGTGACGTGGGAATTGTTCTTGAGCCCATCGAGGATTTTCGTTTGCGCCGGCGGCGGCACGAACTGGTCCTTGCCTGCCATGTGCAGCATCAACGGCTTGCGGATATTTTTTGCCTCGTCCAGCATCTCCTGGATGTTCACGCCGTAATAGCCGACGGAGGCATCGCTATCGGTTCGTGCGGCGGTGAGATAGGCGAGCAAGCCGCCCAGGCAATAGCCGACGGCCCCCACCTTGCCGGTGCAACCCTCCAGCCCGCGCAGCCGGGTGATCGTGGCCTGGATGTCCTTCACGCCGTTGGCGGCGTCGAAGCGGCCCATCAGATCGAAAGCGCGTTTCCACTCCGCTTCGCTTTTGTCGGTGAGTTGGACATTGGGTTCGAGCCGCCAGAACAGATCCGGCGCCAGCGCAAAATAGCCGCGCGCGGCCAAGCCGTCGGCAACGGCACGCACGAAGCCGTTGACGCCGAAAATCTCCTGGATGACGACGATCCCGGGTCCGCGTCCTGCCGACGGTGCGGCCAGATAGGCGCCGAAGCCGCCGTCCGGGGTATTGATGACGATGTCCTTGCCGGTCATGGCTCTATCCTCTGCTCGGGAGGGGAAGGTTAATGGGTCTTGGAAGGCGAGGCCATGGCCGCGTTGCGTCGCCCCTTGCAACGCGGTGCTGTAACTTCCGCATACTCCTCAAGGCGTTCGGCAAACAGGCATGACCCATATCCTCGCCATTCACGCCCACCCCGACGACATCGAAACCCTGGCGGCGGGCACGCTCGTGCTTCTGGGTTCGCTCGGACATCGCCTGACTATTGCGACGGTGACGGCCGGGGATTGCGGCTCCGTCGAACATGACCGGCAGGAGACGGCGCGCATACGCAAGAACGAAGCGCGCAACGTGGCGGCGATCATCGGCGCCGCCTATTGGTGCGCGGAGCTCGACGATCTGGCGGTCTTCAACGACGATCCGTCGCGGCGCCGCGTGACCGAGCTGATCCGCTCCGTCCGGCCGGATATTGTGATCACCGCGGCGCCGGCCGATTACCATCCCGACCATGAAGCGACGAGCGTGCTCGTGCGCGACGCGTGTTTCGCGGCGCCCGTACCCAACTACGCCACGGGATCGGCGCGGCCGCTCGATGCGATCCCCCATCTCTATTTCATGGATCCGATCGAAGGTCGCGACCGCGACGGCAACAAAATCGCGCCCGACTTCGCCGTGAACGTGGAAGCGCAGATGGAAACGAAGCGGCGCATGCTGGGGGCGCATGCGAGCCAGCAGGGTTGGGTCGTCAAGCAGCACGGCATCGACGATTACGCGGGCGCGATGGATGCCTGGACGAAGAAGCGCGGCAAGAGCTTCGGCGTCCTCTATGCCGAGGGATTCCGCCAGTACAAATGCCATCCCTATCCTGCGACTCCATTGCTGCAGGAATTGGTGGCCGGCGCGTTGTTGTCGAGGCCCGTCTGATTGCGGGCCAAAGGCCCGGATGGAAGGTTCCGGCTGCGGGGTCGCGGGCGGCGCAGACCCCTGCTAGGATTGGGAAAACCGGGGCCCCACAGAATATCGATGATACTCACCTCCCGCAGGCTTGGCAGCCCGAGCAGGGTCGTCGTTCCAACGGCGGCCGTGCGCGATTTTCGTTTTCATCAGCCCGGTTCGGGGCCAACACAATCGGCGGTCACATGAGCTTCGTTCCCAAAGGGCTGATTCAAGACCGTTGGCTGACGGCACTCGCCCGCGTCGAATATGGCTCGATCACCTTCGTGGGACCGGACGGAAATTCCTGGTCCTTCAAGGGACCGCAACCGGGGCCGGTTGCCCATTTTCACATTCGGGATTGGGGCGTGATCGAAAGATTGGTTGCGCGCGGCGACATCGGCCTGGGCGAAGATTACATCGCGGGCGCCTGGGACACCGACGACCTCGAAGCCCTGATCTCGTTCTTCCTGCTCAATCTCGACCAGCTCGAGGGGTTCGCGCATGGCAACATGGCGAACCGGCTTTTGTTCGTGCTGCACAATTCGCTCGTGCGCCGCAACAGCCTGAGCGGCAGCCGGCGCAACATCGAAGCCCATTACGACGTGGGCAATGATTTCTATTCGCTGTGGCTCGACGAGACGATGACCTATTCGTCGGCGCTTTTTGAAGGACAGCCCCGCGCGCTCGCCGAGGCGCAACGGAAAAAATACGGCCGCATCATTTCAAAACTCGATCGTCCGCGCGCATCGATTCTGGAAATCGGCTGCGGCTGGGGCGGTTTTGCGGAGCAGGCCGCAGGGGCAGACCACCGTGTGACCGGCCTCACCATTTCGCCCTCCCAGCACGATTTCGCCGTCAAACGGCTGGGATCGAACGCGGAAATCCGCCTGCAGGATTATCGCAAAGTCGAAGGCGTTTTCGATTCGATCGTCTCCATCGAGATGTTCGAAGCGGTGGGCGAGCGTTATTGGCCGCACTATTTCAACACCATCGCCGCGCGGCTGGCGCGGGGCGGCAAGGCGATGGTGCAAGCCATCGTCGTGCGCGACGAACTATTTGCCGGCTACCGCACGCGCAGCGACTTCATTCGCCACTATGTGTTTCCCGGCGGCATGCTGCCGTCGCTGGCGCGTTTCCGCGAGGAAGCGGAGCGCGCCGGTCTCAAGCTGCTGGAGTCGTTTTCGTTCGGCGAAGATTACGCCAAAACACTGCGCGAATGGTCCGCCCGCATGCGCGCGCGCGAGACGGAAATCCTCGCGCTGGGTCACGATCAGAGGTTCCTCCGCAACTGGCAGTTCTATTTCGGGATTTGCGCCGCCGCCTTCGCCGTCAAACGGACGGATGTCGTGCAGGTGGAACTCGTTCACGCTTAATCGGATATCGCGACGGCCGGCGGCATCGGCTTGCGGAAATGCCGAATCTTTTTGAGCCAGAGTTTCAGCGCCTGATAGTGGATGAGACCGACCACCTTGAACGGCAATAGCGGATTGATCAGCAATGCGCGCAGAAGCCGCCATGCCGTGAGCCGCCGCAGCGGGCCGCCGATGGTCGTCGACAGCAACAACCCGTCGTCGTCGAACAGATCGATCGCGATCGCGATGCGGTCGGACGCATAGGAAAAGCGGAAACGATACTCGCCTTTCACATCGATGAAGGGCGACACGTGAAAGACCTTGCGCGCGTGCAGGCGATCTTCGGGCGCGATCGGACGGTGATCGTCGTGGAAGCACAAATAGGAATGCCTCTCGCCGAAGGTGTTGTTGACTTCGGCGAGAACGCCGCGCAGGCGGCCGGATTTGTCCAGACAGAGCCAGAAGCTGACAGGATTGAAGACGAAGCCGAACACGCGCGGCATGGTGACGAGAACGATCTCGCCGTCGGCCTCGCGAAGATTCCATTCCGCGAGGACCGTCCTGATCCATGCGTCTGGGGGCGAACGGCGGTCGCCATAGTCGCCGGTTCGTAGTCCGAAGAGGTTTGGCCGATCGATGGAGAACAGTCCTGCGGGGCGGCTTTGCCGAAGGTCCGTGGTGGCGAGGGCCAGATAGACCGCGCTGTAGCGGAACGCATTGCGTCGCGGCCGGTGCCGGGCATGGAAAATGGACGCATCGAGGGCTGCGATCATGGCTCGAATACGTAGCGCCCGCCGCTCCGGATCACGGCGAAACCCACAAGGCCGGCGATCGGCGCCGTCGGTCTGGCCCGCTTTAGCCGTTCATGCCGCGCGCACCGGGCTGCGTCGGGAGCTGCAGCACTTGCGACAAGGTCACCGGGTTGGTGAACGGCTCCGAACAGACCATGCGTTGAACCAGATAGGCCGTCGGCAGTCCGCTCTGCATGGTCTTGCCGGCGGCGGGATGGCCTTCGGGCAGGGGCCGGTTGGGATCGGCGACGATCAGCGTGAGATTGGGAAGGCTTCGTCCCCGCACGGCGCTGATGAGCTCATGCGTCTTGGGATTGGCGACCGGACCGACGATGACGACCTGAAGCCCGATGGCCGCCACTTCGACACCGTTGAGATAGGAGCCCATCGAGATGGCAGCGCGGTTCACTTCGCCCGAATATGCCTGTATGATGGCGTTGCAGCGTTCGCGATAGGCGTTGTCCGCGGTCGCGTAGAAGAGCCGGGCCAGAAGGCCGATCATGATGCCGTTGGCGCAGGGCATGTTCTGGTCGAATATCATCCGGCTACGGACGATCAGAGGGTCGGAATCGTCGGCCGTGAAGAAATAGCCGCCGTTGTGCGAATCCCAGAAATGCTCGTTGAGCACATGCACCCATTTCTGCGCACGCTCGAGATATTGGCGGTCTGCCGTTGCTTCCCACAGCGTAAAGGCGGCGCGCGCCATATGCGCGTAGTCGTCCGAGAAACCGATATGCTGGCGTTTGCCGTTATGCCAGGAATGATAGAGCCGGTCGCCGTCGCCCATCGCCTTGACGACGAAATCGAACGCGCGAATGGCGGCCACCGTCCACTTCGCGGTGCGGAACACGGCGCCGGCATTGGCCAGCGCCGCGATCATCATGCCGTTCCAGTCCGCGAGAACCTTGTCGTCGCGCATGGGCGCCACGCGCTTCTGACGCGCGGCGAGCAGAAGTTCGCGCTGCTTTGAGAGAAGCGCTTCGTCGGCATCCGACAGGGGATAGGGCCGACCGATGGAATGCAGGACGTTACGGCCCTGAAAATTGCCTTCGCGCGTGACGTTGTAATTCTCCTTGAATCGCTGGGCGAACGTGCCGGCGAGGGCGACGTCGATTTCCGCCTCGCTCCAGAGGTAATATTTGCCTTCTTCGCCTTCGGAATCCGCCTCGATGCTGGTGGCAAACGCCTCCCCGACCATCATGTCGCGCAGCACCCATTCGATCGTCCCCGTCGCACGCGCGCGATAGAGCGGCGGCCGGTTGTGCTGCCATACCAGCGTCAACAGGTCGATCAGGGTCGCATTGTCGGGCAGCATTTTTTCGAAATGCGGCACGCGCCATGCTTCGTCGGTGGTGTAGCGGGAGAATCCGCCGCCGATGTGGTCGTAAATGGCGCCCTGGCAAACATGATCGAGCGTGGTCTGCACGATCGTGGCGAATTGCAGAAGGCCGGTGCGCAGGAAGGAGCGCCATTGCTCTTCGACAAGCCCGGGCGTGGGAAATTTCGGCGCGCCGATGAGGCCGCCATAAAAGATATCGAAGCGTTGGCCGATGTGGATGGCGATGGCATCGAGGGCCGTCCCGTCGAGATTGCCCCTGAGATCGCGCCCCCACACATTCGCGAAGGATTGCTGCACCCTGGCGACGGCCTGGGCGACGGCGTCCGATTGTTCCTTGAAGACCCGCGCGACTTCCGGAAGCACGCGCTTGAACGACGGTTGCCCGGGCCGTTCGTCCTTCGGGTGGTAACCGCTTGCGAAATAGGGTTCGGCGGTCGGTGTGAGCACCATTGTGAGCGGCCAGCCGCCCCCATGTCCCAGCGCATTGGCGGCCGCCTGGTAGATCTGATCGACATCGGGGCGCTCTTCGCGATCGACCTTGATGTTGACGAACAGGTCGTTCATCAGCGCCGCAGTCTCAGGGTCCTGGAAACTCTCCGCGTTCATCACGTGGCACCAATGGCACGCGGTGTAGCCGATGGAGAGCAGGACGGGCTTGCCACTGGTTTCCGCTTCCTCGAGCGCCTCCGGCCCCCAGCTGCGCCAGTGGACGGGGTTGTCCTTGTGCAGCAGCAGATAGGGACTCGTTTCCTGGTCGAGCTGATTGCGGCTCATGATCTATCCCGATTGAGGTGCGCGCCCGAAGGGGCGCGGCCGGCGTTGCGGCGAGGCGGCGTTTGGCCGTAGCCTCCTTAGCCTGCCAAATGCAACGCTCACAAGCGCGAAGGCGCGATAGTATGAAAATCCGCATCGAGATGGACATGACGCCCGACGAAGCGCGCCGGACGATGGGCCTGCCGGACGTTTCCGGCATGCAGGACAAGCTGGTGGCGCAGATGGAAAAACGGCTGCTGGCCGCGCTCGACACCAGCGATCCCCAGGCCATGCTCAAATCCTGGTTCCCGCTGGGTTCGCAGGGTCTGGAGCAGTTCCAGCGCTTTATGTGGGACAGCGCGCGCCAGGCGGCCGACGCTGCGACGTCGCCCCGGAAGGACAAAGCGCCTCGCTGAGCGCCATGCCCACGGCGCGCGATACGATCTTCGCCTTGTCGAGCGCGCCGGGCCGCGCCGGCATCGCGGTATTGCGCGTGTCGGGGCCCGAGGCCGGCGGCGCCCTCCAAAGCCTGACCCAAGCCGATATTCCGGACGCGCGGCACGCCACGCTGCGGCGCCTTGTCGAATCGGGAGCGGAGATCGACCGCGCGCTGGTGCTGTGGTTTCCGGCGGGTGCGAGTTTCACAGGCGAGGATGTGGTCGAATTCCATGTTCATGGCGGCCGCGCCGTGGTCGAGGCCGTGCTGGGTGCGCTGGGACGGATGACGGGATTGCGGCCGGCCGAGCCGGGCGAATTCACCCGGCGGGCAGTCGAGAACGGCAAGTTCGACCTGACCCAAGCCGAGGCCTTGGCCGATCTGATCGACGCCGAAACGGAGGCCCAGCGCAAACAGGCGCTGCGCCAATATGAAGGCGCCCTCGCGGCCCTCTATGACGGCTGGCGCGTGCGCCTGCTTCACGCCGCGGCCTGGGCGGAGGCCGGTATCGATTTCGCCGAGGAGGAGGTTCCCGAAGACGTGTTGGCCCGCGCCCGTGCCGACAGCGCAGGGATTCTTGCGGAAATCCAGGAACATTTGGACGATTCGCGACGGGGCGAGATCGTCCGCGACGGGCTGTACTTAACAGTGATCGGTCCACCGAACGCCGGTAAGAGTTCGCTGGTGAACGCGCTGGCGCGGCGCGATGTGGCGATTGTGGCGGCCACGCCCGGCACGACGCGGGACGTCGTCGAAGTGCGGCTCGATCTTGCAGGCTATCCGGTCGCGGTCGCCGATACCGCAGGGTTGCGGGAGGCCGCTGAGGCGGTCGAAGCCGAAGGCGTTCGCCGCGCGCTCGCCCGCGCCGCCGCCGCGGACATTGTGGTTCTCGTGGTTGACGGCAGCGCGGCCGAACCCTTCGCCGGATTGGCCGACGCAACCGTCAGGGGCGCGAGCCTTGTCGTGTGGAACAAGGCCGACCTGCCTTGGCCCGCGCCGCAGACAGACGCCATCACAGGAGTTCGAGTTTCGGCCACGACCGGCGAAGGCCTCAATGCGCTGCTCGCAGCCCTCGCCGCTCTCGCCCGCGCGCGTCTCGATCGCACACGCGAATCCCCGCCACTGACCCGCGCCCGCCATCGTCATGCATTGGGCGAAGCCGCGGCCGCTCTCGATCGCGCATTGCAGACCAAGGAGCCCGAACTGATGGCCGAAGATCTGCGCCTCGCATTGCGCGCGCTCGGCCGCATCACCGGCCGCGTCGACATCGAAGAATTGCTGGACGTGATCTTTCGCGATTTCTGCGTGGGGAAGTGAGCGGTATTAGGTAGCAGGGTTCCAAGACTCCAATATTGTAATTTTATTGCTTGGTGCTTGGAGCAAAACCGCGCAACCATTCGGAGTCTCGATGCGTTTCCGCGGGCCATTTGGCCTCTTACCAAATCTTACGGTAGGAGTTTCACATGGCTGGTGATTTCCTTGGCGGTCTTAGCCGCGAGTTCGTCGAGATGATCGACGAACGATTAAACAAACCCCTCTCAGAGTGGACTCCGGGAACGTGGTTCTTCGCCTTGATGGTTGCGGGAACGGGAGGATTTTTTCTTTCGCTAATTTGGATCTACCTCATCCGGCCGTCTTGGGATGCGGCGGTTTGGATTAATGACGGAAAGGCATTGCAGGCTCTGCACGCGTTAAGCGTGAGCGCGATCTTTAAGACGGTTTTGTTTTTATCGGTGCTGATATTTCTTATTGGCGTCGGGACAGCAACCGTCTCTGGCGCAATCGGAATCGCCCTGTGGATTCGTGGCCACGAGGGCGGTTTAAGAAAGCACCTATTTGAAAAGATCGCAGAGCTTGAACCTTTTGCGCAAGTCACCTTTTGGATGATGATGTTGTGTTTGGTGATGATAATGGGGGCGGTTTGGTAGTGGGTCAGTTTGAAAATGCTCGCTCTTGACTGCCCTCCGGGCCTCGTCCCACCCTTTGATTATCAAACCGTGGGACCAGCATCATGCCCCGTCGCCCAACCCTCCCAAAGGACCCCAGCCAGCGGGCAAAAGCCTTATTGGACAAGGCGCTCTGCGGACATGATTCGGCCGCCCCCGAGTCTGGCGAACCGAAGTCCAATATGGCATCATTGGGCAGATTCGGCGGTCTCAAAGGGGGACGCGCGAGAGCCGACAAGCTCAGCGCGGAGCAACGATCCGCAATCGCTCGCAAAGCTGCTGCCAAGCGTTGGCAGAAAGATGACGACTGAGATTGCAGTCTCGAATCAACTCGGGATCGCGCTGGCGACGGATAGTGCTGTCACTATAACCGGTGGTGGCCATACGAAGGTCTTCGATACGGCTGACAAGCTGTTTGAACTTTCGGCGAATTACCCCGTAGCAGTCATGATTAACGGCAATATGGACTGCCTTGGCACGCCGTGGGAAATTTTAATCAAGGATTTTCGAAATATTGAAGGAGGCAAGCCGCGCGGTGGAATAGTGAAATGGGCGCGCGACTTCCTGTCTTACATCGAACAACACAACGGCGGCACGGAGGACTCTCCCGGAGGTTTTGTTGATCGGGCGATTATCGCAGAAATAGATCGCGTCCAGCAATTGATCTTGTTTGTCATTCGCGAATTTGTGTTTTCGTCTTGGAACGAAAAATCACCCATACTCAGCCGCAAGAACCTTGACGTTTCACAGGTTCTCGCAGCGGCCATAAAAATCAGGCGTGACGCAATCGACAAGCTTCCAATAGCTCCATCGCTAAAGGAAGTGACAAGAGACTCAATTGTAGAGAAATATCAGGAGAAAATCCGCGAGCTGTTAACGAGAGAATTTAAAGGGCAAGCTTTAAGCGACCCCGAAAATCAGTTGCTGGTCGACCTTATTGTGGATTCACTTTTGCGCACCGTCGAGAGCGGTTCTTCAACCGGTATCGTTGTGGCGGGCTACGGGGCTGATGATACATTTCCGGCCGTTTTTTCCTCTGTGATCGATGGCCGTATCGGCGGCAAACTCAAAGTTCTCAAAGAAGATTTTTCCTGCATCTCCGATTGCAGGGACGGTGGAATGGTAACATCTTTCGCGCAGACGGACGTTATAGAACGATTGCTAAAAGGTGCCGATGTTCGGTTCGTTCGTCGCGCAGCAGAATTCATAGAGCAAACTGTTTTCGACGCTGTAACAAAAACGTTTCAGTCTGTCGCCTCAAAAAAGCCGAATAAAAAGCTAGAATCCCAACGGGCGCAGCAGACCAAGGACATGGCGTCCGCCGCTAAAGACGAGTTCCTCACGACCGCCGCCGAGAAGATCAAAGATAACTTCTCGCGCGAGTTTGACGCGATGATTGCCATGATGCCAAAGCAGGAACTTATCGAATTGGCTGAGGCACTTGTGAGCATCACCGCGATTGAGAGAAAAGCCACGGACGACGAGGGAACCGTAGGGGGACCGGTTGACGTTGCATTGATTACAAAACACGAAGGCTTTGTTTGGATTAAGCGAAAGCATCACTTCCAAAGAGAGCTTAACCCACGTTATTTTTGGCGGAAGTATGGAGCCGCCCTGCAAGGGAGTTCCGGAACATGAGAAACAGAACAGAACCAACAATTGATTGGAAGGATCGGCAGCGCAAAAAAAGCGGGCAGAATAATGAATTGGAACAAGAGCTTACGGAAGCACTGCATGTGTCTATTTCAAATCTGGGGCGCCGGTACGACGCGATCTTGGAGCGCGAAAAAAAGAAGGCTCAAACTGACCAACATGCTTGACGCTCAAGCATAAAAGGTCTATTTAAGGGGGCATGAACAAGCTCCCAGCCGAAGCCCGCGCCCGCATCCTCCATCTGCTCTGTGATGGCAATTCGATCCGCGCCACGGTCCGTCTGACCGGGGCCAGCAAGAACACAATTGCCAAGTTGCTGGTCACGGCCGGTCAAGCCTGCATGGACTATCAGGACCGCACGCTGGTTAATCTGAAGTGCAAGCGGATCGAAGTTGACGAGTTGTGGAGCTTCGTAGGATCGAAGGAAAAGAACGTTCCCGTTGCGAAAAAGGGCACGGGCGAAATGGGCGATGTTTGGACATGGGTTTCAATATGCGCCGAAAGCAAACTCGTTCCCGCTTGGTACATCGGCGACCGCGACAGCGAAGCGGCGATGTTCTTCATGGACAATCTGGCGAAGCGCCTCACGCATCGCGTCCAGCTTACCAGCGACGGCCATGCACCGTATCTTGAGGCAGTCGAAGGCGCGTTCGGCGCTGATATCGACTATGCGATGCTGGTCAAGATTTACGGCCCCACGGCCGAAGGGCAGCGCCGCTACAGCCCCGCCGAGTGCATTGGCGCTGTAAAGCGCGTGGTCGAAGGAAAGCCCGATAAATCGAAGGTTTCAACATCCTACGTTGAACGGAACAACGGGATCATCCGCCAGCATTGCAAGCGTTACGCGCGCCTCACGCAGGCTTTCAGCAAGAAACTCGAAAACCACATTTACGCCTTCGCCCTCCACACGATGTACCACAACTTTGTGAAAATCAGCGGCGCTCACAAAATGAGCCCGGCCCAAGCCGCTGGCGTCGACTCCCGTCTTTGGGAAATTGAGGATATGGTGGCGATGATCGAAGCTTGGGAAGCGGCGAATGGGGCTCAAAAATAGACTGGCGATTGTCGCTGCAATTTCTCTTGCATTAGCTAATTCTGCGAAAGCTGATTGGCATGTTGCGGCCGACGCAATGCTGGCTTGCTACGGCAAAGCCGCGATCAAAATAGGCTCCGAGACGTGCCAGCCTCCGCCTGCACTTGTCGGGGCCGTATTCGGCGAATGCTCGGATGCGGAGACCACCTTCCGGCAGTCCTACATGGCTTGGTCCAGTGACAACACCGAAGGAGCCCAAGGCCTGTTAGACGACATTCACCACGCAAAGACCCCGGAGATTGAGGCTGTGATCTTGAGGGCTCAAACGCAACGTCGGAAATGCCCTTAAAATTCAAACTGACCCACTACCGGCGGTTTACATCGCTTGCGCATTTTATGTGGTTTATGTGCTGCGCTCGTAGCCCTAAATATCTTCAAGGCGCAGTGCTTCTAATTTCATCGCAGCCAAGGCCCCCAAGAAGAACGTTGCTGGGAATGTCCCGCGTGCGAGCTTGGACGTGACGCTGTGGCGGGTCTCACCCTTCACGCCATGCTTGCCAAGGGTACTGGCAACGTC
>JBEKLK010000019.1:0-18774 GCA_050010235.1 Rhizomicrobium sp. | reverse complement strand
CTGGCGTGAGGAAATATGCGATGTGTAGCGCACCGTCCTGAGACGGCCATGCGCCATCAGGTCCGAATAATATTTGCGCAGTTCGTCTTCGCCCATATCGTCGCCATGGCATAGAAATTCCGCGCCGATCGAATCGAGAAACGCGCAGCTTGGCGTCAGCGGCACGGGATCTTCCAGAACGCGATCGACAAGGCGGCAGGTGCGCACGACGCCGAGCCGCTCGGCAAAGCTCAGGATGGGCAAAGGCTTGTAGGTGCCGACATCGGCGTCGCCGACCAGGCCCACGATCAGGCGATCGCCCAGCGCGCGCGCCTGCCGGAAGAATTCGACATGACCGACATGAAAGAGATCGCACACCACGTCGGCGTAAACCCAGCGCAATGCAGGCGAATCGCTCATCGGCCGTTCTCCACACTCGGCGCGCCGCCTTGACGGCCGATAGCCGAGACAGGCTGCGACAGGTCCGATGCTGAGGCAAGACCGGTCGGCGGCGGATCCCGACGATGCCGTTCAGGTTTCCGCTTCGGCCTTGGCGCGTTTGCGCATGTGCGGAAGGAGCTCGCGTTTGCGCAGCCGGATCGACTGGGGCGTGACCTCCACCAGTTCGTCGTCTTCGATATAGGCGATGGATTGTTCGAGCGTCAGCGGCACGATGGGCGTCAGGCGCAATGCTTCGTCCTTGGCGTGCGTGCGGATGTTGGTGAGCTGCTTTGCCTTCAGCGGATTGACGTCGAGATCGTTGTCGCGCGAATGCTGGCCGATGATCATGCCCTGATAGACCTTCGTCCCCGGCGTCACGAACAGCTTGCCGCGCTCTTCCAGAAAGAACAGTCCATAAGTCACGGCGTCGCCTTCGGCCGTGGAAATCAGGACACCGTTGGTGCGCCCCGCCAGCACGCCCTTGAAAGGCGCATAGCCGTGGAACATGCGGTTGATGACGCCTGTGCCGCGCGTGTCGGTGAGGAACTCGCCGTGATAGCCGATCAGGCCGCGGGACGGCGCGAAGAACACGAGCCGGGTCTTGCCCGCGCCGGTCGGGCGCATGTCCTGCAACTCGCCTTTGCGCTGGCTGACCTTATCAATGACGATTCCGGTATAGGGGTCGTCGACATCGATGGTCACTTCTTCGATCGGCTCGAGCCGTTCGCCCAGTTCGGGATCGGTGCGAAAAAGCACGCGAGGCCGGCTGATCGACAGTTCGAATCCTTCGCGGCGCATCTGCTCGATCAGCACGCCCAGCTGAAGCTCGCCGCGTCCGGAGACCTCGTAGGAGCCTTCGCCGGTTTCGCGAACATGGATCGCGACATTGCCTTCCGCCTCGCGCAGCAGCCTGTCGCGGATGACGCGGCTCTGCACTTTCTCGCCTTCGCGGCCTGCCATGGGCGAATCGTTGACGGAGACGGTGATGGCCAGGGTCGGTGGATCGATCGGCGTCGCCACGATCGGCCGCTCGACTTCGACGTCGCACAACGTATCGGCCACGGTCGTGGTCTGAAGACCGGCGATGGCGATGATGTCGCCCGCTTCGGCGCGTTCGACCGGCACGCGCGCAAGACCGCGGAACGCCAGGAGCTTGGTCGCCCGCGCCCGCTCGACGATCTCGCCGTCGCTGTTGAGCGCCTTGATCTGGCGATTGACGGTGATCGCGCCCGATTCGATCCGGCCGGTCAGAATGCGCCCCAGATAGGGATCGGCTTCCAGCGTGGTCACCAGCATTGTAAAGGGCAATCCGTCGCCTGCCTTGGCAAGCGGTCTCGGCTTGGGGACGTCGGCGACGATGCGGTCGAACAGCGGCGCCAGCGAGGTGTGCGGTTCTTTGAGATCCGCAACTGCCCAACCCTGCCTGCCGGACGCATAAAGGACATGAAAATCGAGTTGGTAATCGTTCGCTTCCAGCGCCAGGAACAGATCGAAAATGCTTTCCAGCGTTTCGGCGGGCTGCGCGTCGGAACGATCGATCTTGTTGATGATGACGATCGGCTTCAAACCGAGCTTCAAGGCCTTGGACAGCACGAATTTGGTCTGCGGCATGACCGATTCCGCGGCGTCCACCAAGAGGACCACGCCGTCGACCATCGACAGAATGCGCTCGACCTCACCGCCGAAATCGGCATGGCCGGGCGTGTCGACGATGTTGATGCGGATGCCCTTCCAGTCGACGCTGGTGCACTTGGCGAGAATGGTGATGCCGCGCTCGCGCTCGAGATCGTTGGAGTCCATCGCGCGATCCTGGACGTGCTGGTTTTCGCGCACGGCGCCGGATTGCTTGAGGAGATGGTCCACAAGCGTGGTCTTGCCATGGTCGACATGGGCAATGATGGCAATATTGCGAATATCCATTATGCGGTGCGCTCCGGGGCGCGGCGCTTATAGACGTGGGGGGCCGCCTTCGCAATCGCGGTAGAATCCGGATATTGCAGGCAATCCGCCAAAACGCTTGGAAATCGGGCGGAAACCCCCCGCACGACGCGGAAATCGGCTGCCCGGCGGCATTCCGGCCACTGCGTCGGCCGTTTTTCGTTCCAAGGCACCACATTCTCACGGCATTCGGTTCGAATCGGCGATTGTGGCCCCAAGGGGTCTTCCCTCTCGCTGCCGTGACATGCCGCGTTGGGAACCAAACGCCTCGCGAGCCGATTCGTAGTTAGGGTAAATGGTGTTCGGCGCGAAACAGGAGTTGAGGGAGCGGCCACGCCGGATTTGTAACAAAGCATCGCAAAACGCACGGGCGGGCTCGCAATTCGCCAAGGCCATGCTAGTTAGTCGCTCGGAGCATCGGGCTCGAAGCCGGACGTTCCGGGGCATGATCCCCGCAGGGTTTCGACGGCCGGCTGACCTCTTGACGCTCCAGGCGCCTCCGCTGCCGAGATCATCCGGGATCGCCCGCTCTTCAAATATGCAACTTCAAATTTCACCCGAATAACGTAATCGCCAGACTATCAAGATCGCCAGACTATCAGGATCGAATGTGATGGAATTCAAGCTTCCCAACATGCTGCAGACAGTTCCGGCCGCCGTGCAAACTTTCCCCGTGGCCTGGCAGCGGACAAATTCGCGGCAGCGTTGGATCATATTGGCCCTCATCCTTTGCGTCGCGGCGGCTATCGCCTGGCATTTCATCATGCGACCGGCGCCGAAAGCACCTGCGCCCCCTGCGCCACCCGTTCAGGTCGCGACAGCCCAGCAGAAAGACATCGTGGTGGCCGAGCACACCATCGGCACCGTGCTCGCGGCCTCGACGGTGCAGGTGACGTCGCAAGTTGTCGGGCAAGTTCTTTCGGCGGATTTTGTCGAAGGGCAAATCGTCCACAAGGGCGACGTTATTTTCCGCATCGATCCGAAGCCCTTCATTGCCGCGCTTGAACAAGCGAAGGCCGCTTATGCCCGCGACAGCGCCACCCTGATCAGCGCCGAGCACGACAAGGTGCGTTACACGATGCTCGCAGCGCAGGGCGCGGCGTCCGCCCAGCAGCGCGATCAGGCGGTCGCCGCCGCGGATGCCGACGCGGCAACCGTCAAACTGGACAAGGCCGCGGTCGATGCGGCTCAGTTGAATCTCGACTATACGGTCATACGTTCGCCGATCGATGGCAAGACGGGCCCGGTTCTGGTGTATGCGGGCAATGTCGTGTCGGCCGACAATGCGGCGAGCCCGCTTGTCACAATCACCCAGATTCAGCCTGTCCTCGTCTCGTTTTTCCTGCCGCAATCCGATCTTCCGAAACTCGAAGACCGCATGAAGACGGGCAAACTCGTCGCGGCCATAACGCAGCACGACGCGAATGCGACAACGGTCAAGGCGCCGGTGACCTTCATCGGCAATCAGGTGCAGGCCGCAACAGGCACGATCGAATTGCGCGCGACATTCGGCAATACGGATTCCCGGCTCGTGCCCGGCCAGCTCGTCGATGTGGCGGCCGACGTCAGCGATTATCCCGACGCAACCATCGTTCCCCGCGACGCGGTCAATCTCGGCCCGGACTCGCATTTCATTTTCGTCGTCGATCGTCAGGGCATCGCCCGGCTGCGCAACGTCGATCTGCTCTATGACGACGGCGTCAACGACACGATCCGCGGGCCCGTCAAGCCGGGCGATAGAGTGATTGTCGTGGGGCAAGTGCGTGCGACGGACGGCCATCCGGTACAGGTCGTCAAGGCGCCCACCTCGGCCAAGACGGGCGCCGCGACCAAATGAATATCTCCGAATCCTTTATCCGCAAGCCGGTCATGACGACGCTGCTGATGGCGGCGCTCGTGATTTTCGGCGTCTTCGGCTACTTCTCGCTGCCGGTCAGCGAACTCCCCAGCGTCGATTTCCCCACCATCGTCGTTTCGGCGTCGCTGCCGGGCGCCACGCCGGAAACCATGGCGTCGGCCGTGGCCTCGCCCCTCGAAAGCAACTTCTCGAACATCCCGGACATCGCTTCGATGTCGTCGTCCAGTTCGCTGGGCTCGACCTCCATCACGATCCAATTCAATCTCGACCGGGATATCGATGCCGCGGCCCAGGACGTGGACGCTGCGATTTCGGCGTCCCTTCGCCAATTGCCGTCGAACCTGCCTGCGCCGCCCACGCTCAAGAAGGTCAACCCTTCCGATGCGCCCATTCTCTATATCGCCATGCATTCGCCGACCATGCCGCTGTCGGAGGTCGACAAATATGCGGAATCGCTGCTCGCCAGACAGATCTCCACGCTTAACGGCGTGGCCCAGGTCAACGTCTACGGATCGCAGAAATTCGCCGTTCGCATTCAGGTCGATCCGAACGCGCTGACGGCGGCGGGCATCGGCATCGATCAGGTCCAGGCGGCGGCCTCGAACGCCAACGTCGATCTTTCGACCGGGACCTTGAACGGGCCCCATCAGGCCACTCTCATCCAGGCCAATGGGCAGCTCGTCAACGGCGCCCAATTCCAGCGCCAGATCATCGCCTATCGCAACGGCGCGCCGGTTCGCATTCAGGACGTGGGCCGCGCGATCGACAGCGTCCAGAACAATCTGGTTGCGAGCTGGTTCAACAATCAGCGCGCCATCGTGCTCGCCATCCAGCGGCAACCCGGCTCCAACACCATCAATGTGGTCGACTCGATCAAGAACATCCTGCCGCGCTTCATGGTGAAACTGCCGGCCTCGCTCCAGTTGCAAGTCCTCTATGACCGCAGTCAGTCGATTCGCGCCTCGGTCGCGGATGTTCAAACGACGCTTCTGATTGCGGCCGCGCTCGTCGTCGCCGTGATCTTCATTTTCCTGCGCACGCTCTCCGCCACGATCATCCCCTCCCTGGCGCTGCCGATCGCCGTCATCGGGACCTTCGCGGGGATGTCTTTTCTGGGCTACAGCCTCGACAATTTGTCCCTCCTGGCGCTGACGCTCTCGGTGGGATTCGTCGTCGACGACGCCATTGTCATGCTCGAAAACATCGTGCGCCATGTGGAATCCGGCGAACGCCCGTTCGATGCCGCGGTGGCAGGCGCCGGCGAGATCGGTTTCACGATTCTGTCGATGACGGCATCGCTCGCCGCCGTGTTCATCCCCCTCGTCTTCATGGGCGGCATCGTCGGGCGGCTGCTGCACGAGTTCGCCGTGACGATCGTGCTTGCGATCGTTTTCTCCGGGATCGTCTCGGTCACGCTCACGCCGATGCTCTGCAGCCGGTTCCTGAAGCCGGCCAAGAGCGAGAAGCATGGCAGCTTCTACAATTTGAGCGAACGCGCCTTCGACCGCATGCAGGAATTCTATGCGAACACGCTGAAATGGAGCCTCGACCATCGGCCGATCATCTTCATGGTCTTTCTTGCCAGCGTCGTGGCGACCGTCATCATGTTCGAGATCATGCCGGAAGACTTTCTGCCGGCCGAAGACACCGGGCAGATCATCGCCTTTACCGAGGCGTCGGATCGCACTTCGTTCCTGCAGATGACGCAGTACCAGCAGCAGGCGGCCGCAATCGTCGCGCGCGATCCCAATATGCAAGGCGTGATGTCGTCGGTGGGCTCCGGCGGATCGCGCACCGGGGTTAACACCGGCTCGATCTTCATGGTGCTCAAGCCGATGAACCAGCGCAAGCTGACCGCGGACCAGATCATCCAGGACTTGCGGCCCAAGCTCTCTCAAGTCCCGGGAATCAGCGTCTACATGCAGAACCCGCCGGCGATCAAGATCGGCGGCCAGACCACGAAATCTTCCTATCAATACACCCTGCAGGACATCGACCAGACGGAGCTCCAGCAGACCGCCATCAAGCTGATGGGCGCATTGGCGAAGCAACCCGGATTTCTGGACGTCACCAGCGATCTCGACCTCTCGGCGCCGTCGGCCAATGTGGCGATCGATCGCGACAAGGCGGCGGCACTCGGCGTATCGCCCGCGCAGATCGAAAATGCGATGGGCGCCGCGTTCGGAGGCCAGCAGATCTCCACGATCTACACGGACATCGACCAATATTGGGTGATGCTGGAACTGCTGCCGCAGGATCAATACCAGCCGGGCGACCTGTCGCGTCTCTACATCACGTCGAGCGGTACGACGAGCGGAAGCGGCACGACCACGCCGGGAGGCGCGTCAACACTCACCGGTTCGACGACGTCGGGCGGCACGACGTCCAGCGGTGCGACGGCTTCCGGCGGCACGACTCTGGTGCCGTTGACGGCCGTGACGACGACGACCGTGGGGACCATGCCGTTGTCCGTCAACCACCTGAGCCTGCTTCCTTCGGTCACCGTTTCATTCAACCTGAAGCCCGGCGTGGCGCTCAGCGACGCGGTCACGACGATCAATCGGGTCCGGAACGAGATCGGAATGCCCGCCGGCGTGCAAGGCAGCTTCCAGGGAACGGCGCAGGCGTTTCAGAGCTCGACCAGCAATCTGGGTATCCTGCTCGCAGCGGCATTGATCGTCGTCTATATCGTTCTGGGCATTCTCTATGAAAGCTTCATTCATCCGCTGACGATCCTGTCGGGTCTGCCGTCGGCCGCAGTGGGCGCGCTGATCACGCTTTATATATTCAATGTCCCACTCAGCCTTTATGCCTTCGTCGGCATGATCATGCTGATCGGCATCGTGAAGAAGAATGCGATCATGATGATCGATTTCGCGCTCAGCCGCGAGCGCGGCGAGAACGTCGCGCCGGAAGTCGCGATCTACGAAGCGGCGATCATCCGTTTCCGTCCGATCATGATGACGACGATGGCGGCGCTGCTCGGCACGCTGCCCATCGCGATCGGCTGGGGGCAAGGCGGCGAATCGCGCCAGCCGCTGGGGCTTGCCGTCGTCGGCGGCCTGATGTTGTCGCAGCTCCTGACGCTCTACATTACGCCGGTCTTGTACATCTATCTCGATCAGCTCGGCGAACGCGTGGGCAACTGGCGCCGGACGCGGCGCGGGCCGGCGCACGGCGTGACGGCGTAGTGTCTACGGCTTGCGGGTCAGCCGGTCGACTTCCGCGATGTCGTCGGCGGAAAGTTTCCAACCCACAGCTTTGACATTGGCCTCGATCTGTTCGGGCTTGGTGGCGCCCGCGATCACGCTCGCAATGCGCGGCCGCGACGCGAGCCAGCTGAACGCCAGTTCGAGCAAGCTGTGGCCGTGCGCGGCGCAGAATGCTTCAAGCGATCCGACGATTTTCCAGTTGGCTTCCGTCATATAGCGGTCGGCCAGACGCTTCATGGCCGTGAACCGCGTCCCCGGCGGCGGTTCTGCGCCGTGCTTGTATTTGCCCGTGAGCAATCCGCTTGCCAGCGGAAAATAGGGCAGGAGTCCGACCCCGTGGGCCTCCAGCGCGGGTATCAGTTCGCGTTCGATATCGCGCATGACGAGACTGTACTCGTCCTGCGCCGAAATGAAGGCGTTGAAACCCCGATCGCGCGCCGTCCATTGCGCGTCGGCGACCTGCCAGGCGGGAAAGTTCGAGCAGCCGATGTAGCGGACTTTCCCCTGATGAACGAGATCGTCCAGGGCCGAAAGCGTTTCGTCGATCGGTGTTTTCTTGTCGGCCTGATGTATCTGATAGAGATCGATCCAATCGGTCTGCAGGCGCCTGAGGCTCGCCTCCACGCTTGCGAAAATGTAGCGCCTCGAAGCGCCCGACTTCGAGCCGGAGTCGTCCATCTGCATGCCGAACTTGGTCGCAAGCACGATGTCTTTGCGGCGCGACCCCAATATGGCGCCGAGCTGCTCCTCGGAGCCGCCCCGATTGCCATAGACGTCGGCGGTGTCGAACAGCGTGACGCCGAGATCGAGGGCGCGATGGACGACCTTGCGCGAGGCCTCCAGCTCGATCATGCCGAAATTGTTGCACCCGAGCCCGACGAGCGAGACCTGCAGCCCCGAGCGTCCCAGATTGCGCATTTCCATGGAGAAGTCCTCATCGACGGCGTTTGCCGGGGAGGTTGGCGCACCGGCAGCCGCGCGGTCAAACGATTGTTGCGAATGGCCGCCGGAAAGGCTTCGCCCACCAATCGAAAGAACCGGCGATCCAAAGAAAAAGGGCGCCGGTTTCCCGGCGCCCTTTGGACTTCGATTCAGGCGATCCTAGAAGTGCGCGCCGACGGTGATACCGAAGGTGCGCGGATCCTCGAGGAACAGGTTCGTAAACAGACCCTGCGCATCGGCGCCCGTATAGGAGCCCGTGATGTTGTTGCTGGCCAGCGCGTTCTTCACCCACAGGCGCGCATACCAGGCGCTATCCGGTGCGTTCAACTGAATTTGCGCGTTGAGTTCGCCCCAAGCCAGGATTTTGTCCTCGGCCGTATTGAACACGGTCGAATACATCTGGGACTTCCAGTAGTAGTCGACGCGCGGCACGACCCCATAACCGCCGGGCATATCGAAGGTGTATTGCGCACCCACGGAAATATCGACCGGCGGGGTATTGGGCATTTGATTGCCCTTGACCGAAACCGCAATGCCGCCCGGCGCATTGGGGGTAATGACATGGGTAGTGGGGTTCTCGGTCAAGTTGACCAGGTAGTCCGCACCCGGGATATGGGCATTGATTGCCGCAAGCAAGCCACCGATCGTCGAGCAACTGAGCCCATAGATGCCGGAGGCCGAGCCGTTGATGAAAGCGCCCCCGGTGGGATCGACCGATGTCGGAAGCGGCGTCGCCGGCGACAACAGCGGAGGACCCTCGCCGAGCGCTGCCGCTTGCGCATTGAGGAGCGCAACGCTTGGTATGACGCCATTCAGGGTTTGGATGATGCAGTTGGAGCCCTGGTAATCCTTGAGGTCCATTGCATCCGGGTTGCCCTGCGTGGGATTGCGCGTATCGACAAGAGCATCGTTACCCAGCGCACTATGCGTCAGTCCGAAGTTCAGGTCGAAGGCCCAATGGGAATCGGGCGCCCAAATCATTTCGCCTTCCAACCCATACAGCGTCGAGTTGAGGTTCACGTTCAGCGAAGAACGGTTCACGATCGACGAATATTGGTACCCCTCGTAGTTGTAATACCAAACATCGAAGTCCGCCTGCAAAGTGCCGTTCAACAAGGTATTCTTGGTGCCCAATTCATAGGCGTCCAGGTTTTCCGGCGCAAAGGTATTCGGGATCAAGCCGGGAATGAAGGACGGCGGATTGAAGCCGCCGGGACGATTGCCATGCGAATAGGACGCGTAGACCATCGTCTGGTCCGTGAAGTCCAGCTTCGGCGTCCACTGGAGAACTCCACGGCCGGTGGTCGCATCGAACTCCGTTTTCTGGAACAACGGCGCATACCCGGTCGGCCCGTATGGATTGAGCGGGCTCGCCTGACACCCTGAGGCCAGAATTCCGCTGATCGTCGCCGCCGACGTGCCGATCGGCCAGAAGCATCCCAGCGTGACTTGCTGATTCTCGTTGGTTTTGTCGTCCTCCGACCAGCGCAGACCGGCGGTGAACTTCAGAGTATCCGGAATGATGTCGTAATAGACTTCGCCGAACGCCGATGAAGATCGCGATTGATAGAGAATGTTGTTGTTGTTGTAGATCGAAGGACCAGCGAGAACCCCGTCACCGGCCAAGGCGGAGCCGAACACGACGGATGCCAGATCATAGCCCGTGTTGCCGACATAGTATTGCGTGGAGTTGGAGGTTTCGAGATGCGACAAGCCGATCAGGAAATTGAAGGGGCCCTGGAAACTCGATGCGAAACGCAATTCGAGGCTTTTCTCGATATTGTCGCCCCCAATATCGTCGAAGCTTTGCATGTGGTTCGAATAGTCCATGATATTGCCCGAACTGAGGCCGTACGCGACCGGCGCCGATATCGGGAGCAACCCGTTCTTGGAGGCCGGATAATACGTTGCGCCGCTGATCGGGCTCGCCACATCAAATATGTCTTCGAAGGCTTGCACATTGTTGGTGCCTGCCGGGAAGAAATTTCCTGTTATGGCGTGCCAGGTACCTTGTTGAATCGCGGTCGCAGGGAAAAGCGAGAAGTCCGGTCCCGGAGTACCCACCGTTTCCTGTTCCGCAAATCCCGTGAAATTGTCGAACGCTGCTATGAACGTCGAATCAAGCCACGGAAATATCTTCTGCTTCCACGTCAAGCTGCCGAAATTATCCTGGCCTTTATCGATCGGTTGGAAGTCCATGTTCACGGTACGCAGATTGCCGGGAATGATATCCGTGGAGCCGGCATTGGACGGAGTTGCCGTCCCCGTCGGCCCTCCCGAAACCTGAAACAGCTGGTAAGGCGTTCCGCCGAACGGGCTGATATCGCTCGTGAGCGTGTATGCACTCGTCGAGTCGAGATTGATGTTCTGGAAAGTTCTTCCCTCCGGCAAGCAGCCCAGCACGCCTGACGGGTCGGTGGTGCACGATTGCGCCACCGTCCGCACGCGTGAATCGTCTTCTTTCGACGTCGAGAACAACAGATCGACCGTGGTCTTGCTGGTCGGCTCCCAACGCAGCGACCCGCGCAGCGCATAGTCGTCGCGGGTATCCATTTTGGACGGGATGCCCGAACCAGGGTTCAGCGAGCCATAGATGTTGGAAATGTCGCCGCCGCGGTTTTCCCAAAACCCTGCAAGACGCAAAGCGAGTTCGTCGGTGATGATCGGAATATTGACCTCAGCCTTGACCTGCCGCTCGTCGTAATTGCCGTAAGTTCCTTCGATGTCGCTGCCAAAATTCTCAAGGTCCGGCTTGTTGGTGATGACGTTCACCGCACCACCGGTTGCGTTCTGGCCGTACAAGGTTCCTTGCGGACCGCGGTCCACTTCGATCGTCTGGATATCGAAGTAGTTCCCTGACGTTACCGCCACACCTGCGGCGTCGATATAGACGTCGTTCTGGTTGATCGAAACGCCGGCATCGCCCGACGTCGTGACCGCGCCCGAACCGATGCCGCGAATCTCAAAGTTCGACGAACCGAAGGTGCCGTTCGTGACGGTCACGCTCGGCATGTTGAACTGGAGATCGTCAAAGCCTTTGATCTGGCGGGCCGCCAAATCCTGCGAGGTGAACGCGCTGATCGCGATCGGAACGGTCTGGATGTCTTCCGCCCGTTTCTGGGCCGTAACCACGACTTCTTCGATCTGCGCAAATGCCGGCGCCGCCAGTGCGGTCGACAACAACAATACGCTGGTGAACGTCAGCGACCGGTGTGACCGGCCCGCACGCGATGCAGACATTTTTGAGCTCCCCGTTGTAACCCCGCCCCAGGGCGAGATTTTTAAACACAACAACCGCCCCCGCTCATCCCGAGCTTTGGGCGCGCGACGTGTATCCTCTTACAGCTCAAGGATAGGTATAAGCGCGAGAGGCGAGCAAGAACATAATCCGCGAACCCCTTTTCCCGAACGATTTCGTACAGTCTTGTACCCGGAAAGCCACACTGTGCTCTTGGGAATCGTGATGCACAGGGATGCCAAACCCTTGCGCCAACGCGCGGATCAGCGTCGAAAACCCAAACTCCGGGCGGCCGCCGGGAAGGCTTCCGCGCAGCGCTGGTAGTCGTCGATCTGGTTGTAGACTTGGGCAGATATCCTTAACCAAATCTTACCGGCGAAGGCATGGACGGGGACGACGATCCCGTATTCGCGCGCCAGGATTTGCCTCAGTTTGGGGGCCACATGCGGGTCTGTGGGCGCCTCGCCCAGACTGAGCGCAGCCATCGCCGGGCGCATGCTCGGCGGCGCGGACACGGTTGCCCCCAGCGATTCAGACAGGATTTTCGCGCCTGCCGCCGCCAATTGGCGATTTCGATCCATCAATCGGGCGCCGCCAAAGCCATCATGGGCCTTCGCGCCCGCTTCGAAACAAAGCCAGGGCGTCACATCCCGGGTCCCGATCCAGTCGAAGGCGGCCGTGTAACCGCCCTCCGTGCCATGAGAAAGGATCGCCGGCAGGGTGCTCGCCTGCTGAGACGGATGGGTCCAAAGGAGGCCGCAGCCGCGCGGAGCAAACAGCCATTTGTGGGCGTTGCCCGTGTACCAATTGGCGCCGATGGCGGGAACGTCCAATGGAAGCTGGCCGGGAGCGTGGGCGCCATCCACCAGAACCGGAATGCCCATTTCATGGGCAAAGTCGACAAGCCGCCGAACCGGCAGAATCGTGGCCGTCGCCGAGGTGACGTGGTCGACGATCAGCAGGCGGGTTTGGGGCCGGATCAATGCCGACACGGCCTCGACGACCTCGTCGTCGTCCTGCAGATAAGGTGGCAGGTCGGCAACGATCATCGCCGCTCCGCGCCGTCCGGCCCAAGCCCGCATGGCCTTCAGCACGGCACCATAGGCATGGGATGTCGTGACGATCTCGTCGCCGGGGTCGAGCGGGATGGACGCCAACACCCCGTTGATCGCCGAAGTCGCATTTTCGCAGAAAACCCAATCGTCACCCCGACCGCCAAATCGGGCGGCCACGTCGGCTGCCGACCGCCGCATGAGATCCGGCAGCTCGAAAGTGAAAAACCCGGTCGGGTCGCGCTCGATATGGATTCGCCAGCGCTCCTGCTCCGCCGCCACCGAGCGCGGCAGCGCGCCGAACGAGCCGTGATTCAGGTGGACACGATCGGCCGCCAGACCGAACTCGGCAAATACCGCGCGACCAACAGTCAGATCACTGATGCTTGGGGAACGGTCCGATGGGGAATGGCTGGTCATCGCGCACGAAAGTGATGAAGGCGAGCAATTCCCAAAGATATTGCACCAGACTGAAGCTGAAGTTCCTCAGCTCTTCGTTGACGCGACCGGTAACCGCAAGAACTACGAACTGCGCCAGACTCAGAAGAAGAATGATCCAGAACGCGAACCACGCCACCACGGAAAAGCCGATCGCATAAAGAAGTCGAACGACGGGGAATGGCGCCCGGTCCACGGGTTGGGCGGGCTGGGCTGCGCTGTCGCCATTTGCGGGATGAGCATCTGTCACGATAGCTACTCCAAGGGCGGCGATACCGCCTATCCTCAGTATCTATTTGCTGCAAGGGCGGATTCAAGCAGTCGGGCCCTCAATCTTATTGCCCGCCATCCGGTCCCGCAGCGCCAGAAACGGCCCTGCCAGCAGAAGGCCCGCCGCATACCCACCCAAATGGGCCTGCCAGGCGATCAATTGGGGTCCCGGACCGGCTCCCAACCCGGTAACCCCCGCCACGATGTTGATCACCACCCACAGTGCCGACCAGAGCAGGATTCGAGCGGAGAAAACGGGCTCCAAGGGGCCCGTATCCGGAGAAAGCGGATAACGAAAGATGCGGAAGCCAGCGGCCATCAGTCCCGCCGCCGCGGCCGAGGCGCCGACAACCGGAACGACCGAGCCCCAGTTAAAGGCCAGATGCGTCGCAGCGCCGGCGATGCCGCAAACCAGAAAGAAAACAAGAAACAGGAGGCCACCAAACCGGCGCGCGACGATCGACCCGAACGGCACGAGCCAGATGCTGTTGATCAACAGATGGGTCCAACTCCCATGCAGGAAAATGTAGCTGACGAAAGGCACGGCGCGGTCGATCAACGAACCTGGATCGTAACCGTGGGTTTTGATGAAATGCACCGAATAGCGCGCCGGGTAAAACGCAAACCGTCCGAGGATGTCATTGTAGGTGTGTGGCGACGCCAACGCCTCTGCCGCGTAAACGATGGCAAGCACTGCCAGCAGGCCGAGAACGGAAACCGGTATTCTCAGGAAGGGCTCGCTCTGGGACGAGTCTTGGGAAGTCATCGATCTATCCTGCCGCCCGATCCGGGGCTGCCCGCATCAGCGCCGCTTCGACCAGCGGCAGCCGGTCATTGCCGAAATACATATCGTTCCCGTTCACAAACATGGTCGGCGAGCCGAAGCCGCCGCGCGCGATCACTTCTTCGGTGTTGAGGCGCAGCCTGTCCTTGATCTCGGGGGAGTCGCTGCGCGCCAGCAGCGCCTCGCCATCGAGACCGGCCTTCCCCGCGACCTCCATCAATACATCTCTCCCGCTGATATCTTTGAGCTCGCCCCAATAGGCTTCAAACGCGGCGCGCGCGAACGGAACGAGCGCGCCCTTTTCGTCGGCGGCGATCGCGCAACGCATGACGGCCACCGCGCGAACGGGAAATACGGGCGGCTTTCCGATCCGAATTCCGCTCAGCCGCGCCCAATCCTGCAGATCTTTCTCATAATAGGACGCTTTGCGCGGTTCGGGATTGGCTCTGCGGTCATAGACGTCCCGGTTCACGGCATTGAAGACGCCGCCCACCAGGATCGGCCGCCACACAATGGCGGCTTTTGTCCGCTCCAGGACGCCGGGCAGGCGCGTAAAGGCGAGATAGGTCCAGGGCGAAGAGCAGTCGAAAAAGAATTCGAGCGTCGCCACGCGGGCCTCCGGGCGGGATCGATCGGGAAACTAGCCGCGTTCGTCCCGTATTGAAACAACCAGAGCGCTTAACGGCGATTAAGCCTTGGCATGACGGTTGCTCCATAGGTCCCCGAGACCCGAAAGGCATTCCATCATGCCGCAGAGAATGAAACAGTTTTATGCCGCCGCCGCGAGCACAATGGCCGTCCTGGCGCTTTCGAGCGCTGCGCGCGCCGACGACTACAGCAGCGCCGGCGACTACAGCCACCCCTATGGCATGACCGCGGGCAGCACGAACGCGCCCGTGTCCGGTTCGCTGCGCGACAGCAACGGAAATCTCGAGCTGGTCAACGGCCAGTTCCTGTCCTCGGCGATGAGCCAGGAATCCGGCGTGCAGAATATGAACCCGCTGGGCGGCGGTTCGCTCGGTTCCTCGGCGATGTCGCTGGGTTCGTCGCAGTCCGGATCCGTCGCCACGGGCGGCGGCGTCGGCACGATGACCTCGACTGGCACGTCTACTGCAATCGGCAACTCACTGAACGTCATCACAACCGGAAACAATGACACCGTCGTGGTGAATTCGCGGCAGACCAATACCGGCAATCAGACTGCGAACGCCACTGTCACCGGACCGTAATCAACCAAAGGAAAAGGGAGCCCCTCCCATGACCAAGCGCGGACGTCGTCACCTTGCAATGCCTCTTGTGCTCGCGCTTGCCGCGGTTGCACTGGCAGGCTGTATCTCGCCCGAAGCGGACAGCACGACGGGGCGTTACACCGCACCCATCGGCGGCTCGCCCGTGATCGCGAACGAAACCCCCTACTCCGACGCACTGCGTTGCCTTGGCGGTTTTGTCCGGCAACATCCGATGCGCATCGCAGTGGGCCAGATCGCCGACTACACCGGCAAGATGGAATCCGACAACAGCGGACGCAAGCTCACGCAAGGCGCTGCGCTGATGGCGATGTCGGCGCTCTCCAAGGCGGAAGTGCCGCTGGTCGAGCGCTTCGACACGTCCGTCGCCGAGATGGAGCTCAAATACGCCAACAACAAGCTCATCACCGACGACAAGCAGGACAACGCGCCTCCGGGCGATTACCGCAAGATTCTCGCGGGCTCCATTCCGGGCTCCGATTATTACCTCGTCGGCGGCATCACCGAACTCAATTTCAACATCCGCTCGGCCGGCGCGAATGCCGACGGCGGACAGGCGACGACCAGCGGCCTCACCGGCACCGCAGGCGTGAACATGTATGTGATGAATGTCGGTCTCGACCTCAGGCTCGTGAACACCAATACGCTCGAAGTCGTCGACGTCATCTCCTATCAGAAGCAGATCATCGGTCGCCAGGAACAGGCCGGCGTCTTCGACTTCCTGGGACAGACGTTCTTCGACGCCAGCGCCGGAGAAAGCGCGCTCGAGCCGGTCCAACTCGCGGTTCGTTCCGTGATCGAACGTGCCGTTCTGGAAACTCTTGCGCGCCTCTATCACACGCCGGCGAGCGCCTGCACCTCCGGTCTGGGAACCGCGGCCGATCCGCTCGCCGGACCGGGAGACCAGACCTCCGCATCGCTTGCCCGCTCGAATTCCTACAGCCCGATAGCCACCGAAACAGTCCAGGAGAATCACAATGATGCGTCTCACCAAGATCCTTATCACTGGTACAGCTCTGATGATCCTGCCACTGAATCTGGCCTTCGCGGACGGGTCGACTAGCGGGAACGGCGGCGGAAACGCCAGCGGGAACGGAAGCGACGTTCTGAACGGCCAGGTGGATTTTCAGGTCACTTCGGCGAATCTGAACACGACGGTCAACAACGTGAACGGCACGGTTGCCAACACGTCCTCGGCCGTGGGCAACAATCTGGAAGTCGTGACGATGGACAACACCGTCGTGACGAACAAGCAGTATGTGTCCGGCGTGTCGATTTCGGCGGACCAGAACGCGACCGTGACGAACGTCTCCGGGACCGTGAACCTGCAGTCGCAGGCCATCTGCAACGCGGCGGACGTGTCGACGGATCCGCATGTCGCGGCCGTCAACAGCAATCAGGATTGCAACGCCAACGATCCGGCCTCGCTCCTCAACGCCAATGTCGCCAATGTCGGCAGCGATGTGACGCTCGGCGCCACCTCCATCGGCAACAGCTTCTCCGAAGACACCAATGCCGCGACAATGCCGGTGCAGAATATTCAAACGAACAATTCCAGCGTCGCCGCGACGGTGAACTCGACCGTCTACAACGTCAACGGCACCGTGTCGGTCAATTCCTCGGCAATCGGCAACAACGCACAGATCGTCCATTATTGATCGTTGCTTCGCGCTGGCGTCTCCAGGGGCAACAGGGACGTCGACTGAGGGAGGGCTTCGGCCCTCCCTCTTTTTTTGCGCCGGGCTTTTTTGCGTCTGCTGCGCGATCGTTTAACGTGCCGACCGGATTCGCAAGCTCACGGGGACAGGCATGGCGCAGGGGGAATCGGTTCGGGAGCTGACGGTTCGAGGCATCGTCCTCGGCATACTCATCACCACGATCTTCACGGCCGCCAACGTCTATCTCGGATTGAAGGTGGGGCTGACCTTCGCCACCTCGATTCCCGCCGCGGTGATCTCGATGGCGGTGCTCTCGGCCTTCAAAGGCGCCACGATCCTCGAGAACAACATCGTGCAGACGGTGGCGTCGGCGGCGGGCACGCTCTCGGCCATCATCTTCGTACTGCCGGGCCTCGTCATCGTGGGCGCCTGGGCGGGCTTTCCGTTCTGGACGACATTCCTCATCTGCGCAGCGGGCGGGATTCTCGGCGTGCTGTTCACGATTCCGCTGCGCCGCGCGATGGTGACGACGTCGGACCTTCCCTATCCCGAAGGCGTCGCCGCCGCCGAAGTGCTGGAAGTGGGTTCGCGCGCGCGTGAAGCGGTGGCAGACGGCTCCGAAAATGAAACGCGCGAAGGGCTGCTCGCCGTGGTGTATGGCGCGATCGCGTCCGCCGCGCTCGCGGCCTTCGCCGCCACGCAGATTATGGCCGGCGAGGTCACGCGCTTCTTTCGCGTGGGTGCGAATTCCGTCAGCGGCTACGACATGTCTTTCTCCCTCGCGCTGGTGGGCGCCGGCTATCTCGTGGGCATTTCCGTCGGCATGGCGATGCTGCTGGGCCTGTTGATCGCATGGGCCGCCGCGGTCCCCATCCTCACATCCCTGCAGGGAGCAAGTGCGGCGGATATCGGCGCACGGGCGATGGATGTGTGGACCCACGACGTCCGTTTCATCGGCGCGGGCGCAATTGGCGTCGCCGCCATCTGGACATTGCTGAAGCTGGCAGGCCCCGTCGTGCGCGGCGTGATCGGAACAATGACGGCATCGCGCGCACGCGCGGAAGGAACAGCCGACCGCCGCGACACCGATATGGGCTTCGGCTGGATCGCGCTCCTGACGATCGCGAGCCTGGCGGTGACTGCCTACGTCCTCTTCGACTTCCTGAAACCCACGCTGCTCGCGTCCCAATCGATGACGCTCGTCGTCACGGCGCTTCCCTTCATCTTCTTCGGGGGATTCCTGGTCGCCGCGATCTGCGGTTACATGGCGGGTCTCATCGGCGCCTCCAACAGCCCCATTTCCGGCGTGGGCATCCTCGCGATTCTCACCTGCGCCGCGCTGCTCGTCGCAGTCGCGCACACAGACGCCGATTCGCGCAGCGCGCTCGTCGCCTATGCGCTTGTCGTGACGGCGGTCGTTTTCGCCATTGCTACGATCTCCAACAACAACCTCCAGGATCTGAAGACCGGACAGCTCGTCGGCGCCACGCCGAGCGCGCAGCAATGGGCGCTTGTCATCGGCGTGATTGCGGGAGCGGCCGTCATCCCGCCCGTGCTCAATCTGCTTGCGCAAGCCTACGGCTTCGCCGGAGGGCCGCATCCCATTGGCGCGGTTGCGAAGCCGCTCGGCGCGCCGCAGGCGAATTTGATTTCGGCGCTCGCTCTGGGCGTGATCGAGCACAAGCTCGATGCGGTGATGCTCGGGAGCGGTTGCGCG
>JBEKLK010000018.1:0-19222 GCA_050010235.1 Rhizomicrobium sp. | reverse complement strand
CGGCAAAAAGGTTCTGCATCATCCGACGGTAGGGCCGCTATCGATGGAATTTTCGGGCTTCGCGGTCGACGGCCGGCCCGATCTCAACATGGTGGTCTACAACCCCGCGACGCCCGAAGATGCGGACAAGATCAGGACATTGCTCAAGCCCTGATCATCGCGTCTGGTGTGTGCAACAACGGCAGGGTTGGCGAACAGCTACACGTCGATCTGCCAGGCGGCTGCGCGCGGAGCATAATTTGCCGGCCTGCGCTCCGAGTACGCTTTCAAAGCCTCTTTGGAGTCGGGGTGGCCGCTCATCTTCACGGTAAAGCCCTGCTCGAATTCGTAACCGGATTGCAGGTCCATCGTCTCGATCCGGTTGAGTATCCGCTTGGCGAGCCGCACGGCGGTGGGGCTCAACGACGCAACGCGTGTTGCAAAGCGCTTTGCTTCCGGGAGCAACGGGCGCCCCCGCACACGACCAGGGAGCCGCCGGCAGTTGCCAGTTCAGCCGCGGTAAGGTGTTCGCCCGTGAAGAACATTCTTCGGACAAGCGGCTGCGGCGCAATCCGCGCCAGATGGCGCGCCCCGCCCATCACGCCGACAGTCAATTCCGGCAAACCGAAGCGCGCATCCGGGCTCGCCACGACGAAATCGCAGGAGGCGGCGATCGCCAGACCGGTGCCGAGCGCCGCGCACGCCTGACGGCTGTGACGAAACTGCCATGTAACTGCGGCGAATCCGAAATCTTACCGTCGCGGATATTTTAACGGCCGCCGATACAAACGCTCGTCGAGATCGTATCGCACCCGAATTCAGAAGGGGGGGCGCGGCAATCTTATTTCCCGAAACGCACCAAGGAGTTGGGCACAATGAAACTTTCCAAGAAGCTGGTGGCGCTGATGAGCGCTACGGCGTTGACCCTGAATGCGGGTTCCTACGCGTTCGCAAACGGCGCACCCGGCAAAGCGCTCCCGCAAAGCAATCCGAACGCGACGACGAGCACGCCCATCAAGCACCTGGTTGTGATCTTTCAGGAAAACGTCTCTTTCGATCACTACTTCGGCACCTACCCCACGGCGACGAATCCGAAGGGCGAGCCGAAGTTCACGGCCCAGGCGGGCACGCCCAGCGTCAACAACCTGGTCAGCGCCAATCTCCTGACCAACAATCCGAATTTCACGAACTCCGCGAACGGCGCCGGTGCGGCCAATCCGTTCCGCCTCGACCGCACCCAAGCGGCCTCCGCGGATCAGAACCACAACTACACGCCGGAGCAGCAGGCCGAGGACAACGGCGCCATGGATCTGTTCCCGAAATATACGGGCACGGCCTCGGCCGGCGGCATCGGTGCGTTCGGCACCACGGGTCAGGTCATGGGCTATTACGACGGCAACACCGTGACCGGCCTGTGGAATTATGCCCAGCGCTTCGCCATGGACGACAATGCGCGCACCGACGGTTTCGGCCCGTCGACCCCGGGCGCGTTGGAAGTCGTTTCCGGCCAGCTCAATGGTCTTGAGATCGTCAAGGGCAGCGGCCTCAACAGCTACTACGTCGCCGACGGCCAGAACGGGTATACGGACATCGGCGACGTCGACCCGGCCGGCGACGTCTGCTCCAGCACAAGCAGCACCATTCAGATGAACGGCCTGAACATCGGCGATCTTCTCGACGCGCAAGGGGGGCTTTGCACAATAACGTCTGCTTCCACCCGCTTTGCACATAAACCCACCGTCATGCACAAGAACTCATCGGTAGTGACTTTCCCGCCAACGGCTAGGTAGCCCCGCGCAACCAAGGGTCGGCGGGATCGCTACCCCTCCGGAAGGCAGGCATAGGTTCCCGCGCGTGAGCTATGGCGTTTCCCTGTCCATCTTGATGCCCCGGTTGAAATCCTCGACTGCGCGCCTCGCATCGTCCAGCCGGTCGATAAATGTCTCTGGGTGGTGCCACAAATTCGCGCGGCAGCCCGGACACTGGACTCGCCGATTTGTCTTCAGCCACCCAATTTCTTTCTTCGTTTCATAGCCGCAGTTCGGGCACTGGACCGGCCAAAGGTCTTGGTCCTCGAACATGAAATAGCCTCCACATTAGTCCCAGAGCTTGAGGGGTGGACTGCCCACCGAAGTACAGAAGCTATCGACGATAGTTGCCAAGTCCTGTTTTTGGAGCCAGCGCCTTTGCGGCCAGACTTCCAGCCGTGGGGGGAGCGGCCAGATACGCCGAAAGTCGCTCATGGTTTCATTGCTCATGGTGAAGGTGCGCCCCTCGTCGCTGGAACTTATGACATAAAGTGCGAGGTGACCCAGCGTAATGACTGTCATTTGGGTATTGAGCGGGCCGTCGGCTCTGACAGCCGGCTCACCGGGGGCTGTCGAGAATAAATGCCCCACGTAGTGCAACATCTGAACTGCCCATTGCGGACCCCCATATGGAGCGATCCAGATGTTCCAGCCAAGTTCTGGCGGCTTTTTGTGTTCCATCAGATAGGTCCTATCCGACTGAGGGATCGCCACTCTGTTCGATTCGTGGAATTCGGCGGCCATGACCGTTTTGGCGACCCAAGCTGTGAGGAGCTTCATCTGGGACGGGAACAAGAGCATCCGTCCGCCCTCTATGAGATGAGAAAGGACATCCTTGTTCTTGTTCTCAAGATCACTCATCCACCCATTGTTGCACTCCGCACACACGCACGGGACCTTTAGCGTCGCAGCGTGCCCCGGTTTTTTGTAGGTGACTTGCAAGGGGATCATATTCCCCCCGGTGTCGCGGATAAACTTGATACTACCTCTCGTTTGGCGCTCGTATCCGAAAGTGGAATTCGTTGATCCGGCACCCGCACCCGTCGAGAAGAAAAAGAAGACGTACAAGCAAGACTGGCCGAATTACAATCGCGCGCAGACACAAGAGAAAGCATTGCTCATGCAACTGCTCACGGGACTTTGTGCATCGATTGGCGGCGATGAACCAAAGCAGCCGGGACGCCCTCGAATTCCACTCCGTGATGCAACATTCTTGGCGTGTTATAAGGTGTATACCCGGTCTGCGGCTCGCCGGTTCATGACCGATGTAGGCATCGCACACCGTTCTGGATCAATCTCGTGCGAGCCGTGTTTCAATTCCATCATCAATGTGATGAGTGATCCTCGCATGACAGATGTTCTGGTGGACTTGATCACTACGACCAGCTTGCCAGTTCGCGATTTGGAGCGGACGTTCGCGGCAGACTCGTCAGGATTTACAAGGTCGAAATATGATCGTTGGATCGATATTAAGAGTTCAGCGCTGAAGCAACAACATACGTGGACGAAGTTGCATTTGATGTCTGGTGTCGTCACACACATTGTCACTGCCGTCGTGATCAAGGGCAAGGACGCCAGTGACACCAAACAGTTTCCGACATTGTTGAGTAAGACAGCCGAAAACTTCCACATCGACTTGGTCTACGCTGATAAAGCATACGCCACGCTTCCAAATTACGAGGTGTGCGCCGAAGCGGATGTCACGCCTTATATCGCTTTCAAGTCAAATCACACGGGCAAAGGCGGTCGTACGGTCGAGAGCCGCGACAGCAAAGGTAGCGTGCTGTGGCGGAAGATGTTCGCCATGTTTCAATACCACCGCGACGAATTTCTGGCCAACTATCACCAGCGCAGCAATGTTGAAACCGTGTTTTCGATGATCAAAGCGAAGTTCGGCGGCGAGGTCCGCAGCAAGACGGAAACCGCCGCGCTCAACGAGGTGCTATGCAAGATCGTGTGTCACAACATCTGTTGCCTCATTTCCGCAATGTTCGTACTTGGCCTTGATCTGAATCACCTGCTCCCGCAGAGAGAACGCGCCCCGAACTTCCAACTGATTCAGGGCGGGCTCGGCGGGGTATAAACGCCGAGCGAGTTGCCGCCGGTCGGGTCGTCGCCTCGACCTCAACATGCTGATCACGTAACCAAAGCCCCGGCCCAGACCGGGGCTTGGCTTTTTGTCATCTTTCTTGTAGGTCCTGTCGCTCCAATAGGTTGGCAGAGTCGGATCGTATGCTGTCAGAGTTCCAAGATAGACCGACAAGCTTCTGCACAAAAACTCCGGCGGCTGCACAAAAACTCACCGGGATTTTTGGATTATGTGCAAAGCCCGCAAGGGGTGACATGGGGCGGCTTCATGGGCGGCTTCGACCTGTCGATCACGAACGCGAACGCGACAACCGGCTGCGCTCGCAGCACGACCTCGACCGTGACCGAGACGGACAAAGCCGACTACGTTCCGCATCACATGTGGTTCCAGTATTACCAGTCGACCGCCAATTACACGCATGCTCGTCCGAGTTCGGACATGGCGATCGGATACACCTTTGAGAAGGACGGAAAGAAACTCGATCCGGCCAATCACCAGTACGACGTCAAGGACTTCTTTGCCGCCGTCAAGAAAGGCAACTTTCCGGCAGTCTCTTACCTGAAGGCCCCCGCCTATCAGGACGGCCATCCCGGCTATTCCGATCCCCTCGACGAACAGCAATTCGTCGTCAAAGTGGTCAATTTCCTTCAGCAGCAAAAAGATTGGAGCAATACCGCCGTGATCGTCACCTATGACGACTCGGACGGTTGGTACGACCACGCTTACGCGACACCCACCAGCGCGTCATTCACCTCGTCGGACCAGCTCAACGGGAACGGCGTCTGCGGGACAGGCACGCCTCCGAACGGCCTGAGCGGTAAGCCGGTCCAGGGTCGCTGCGGCCCCGGCCTGCGCATTCCGTTCATCGTGATTTCGCCCTATGCCAAAGAGAACTATGTCAGCCACACGGCGATCACCCAGGCGTCCGTCGTGCGGTTCATCGAAGACAATTGGCTGGGGGGCCAGCGGCTCGGCGGCGGTTCGTTCGATGCCACAACCGGCAGCATCGCGGACATGTTCGACTTTTCACAGGCGAATACCGAGCGGCTGTATCTCAATCCGCGCACGGGCGAAGTGGACTAGTCCCGCCCGTTACCCAATGACGGCCGCGCATTGCGGCTGCTACCGGCACCTATACGCATCCTCCTCGCGGGGGATGCGTACCGGTGTTTTTGGACCGCTTATGATCGGGGCCGGCCCGGACCTCAGACAGACGACGTCAGTGAATGCTCCCGATGAATAATCCATCCATTGCCAAGGTCGCGCCGCGCATCCTGTCGGTGGCGGCGCTTGCGATTGTCGCCGTTGTCGGCGGCGCAACCGCTTCGACGCCGAATGCGCGCGTTCACTCCGATGCATATTTCCTGGCGCGGGGCATAAATCCGCATCCCGTTAAGCTCGACCGTCCACCGGTCGAGCCGCTCTCGGCCATGGCGGAGCTGGGACGGAAACTGTTTTTCGACCCCAATCTTTCGGGTTCGGGAAAATTGTCCTGCTCGTCCTGCCACGATCCCGCCCATGCCTATGGGCCGCCGGGCACACTGTCTGTCATGATCGGCGGGTCCGATATGCACACGGCCGGTTTCCGCGCCGTGCCGTCGCTGGGCTACCTCTACAGGCAACCCGCGTTCCACATCGCGCCGGACAATTCGGGCGACGATGCGGCGCCAAATCTGCAGCATCAGGCGAGCCTCGCGCTCAATCACACACGGGTGCTGAAGAGCGCAGCGGCGCCGCAGGCAGCGGCCGCCAATCTGGTGCCGCAGGGAGGGCTGTTCTGGGACGGCCGCGCCGACACCTTGCAGCAACAGGCAAACGGACCCCTGTTCAATCCGGCGGAAATGGCGGCGAGCGCGCCGGAGGACATCGCCAGGAAACTCGAACACGACTATGCGGAAGATTTCCATGCGTTGTTCGGCCCCAACATCTTCGATGCTCCCAAACAGGCTGTTGCGGAAGCAATGTTCGCCATCGGGCGCTACCAGATCGAAGAGCCCGGCTTTCATCCCTTCACCAGCAAATATGATTCATGGCTCGCGGGTCGCGCGCGTTTCACGGCTTCGGAGGCGCGCGGCTTTCTCGCGTTCAACGATCCGATGAAAGGCAATTGCGCCGCGTGCCATCTCTCCAAGCCGACGCAAGACGGCCTGCCGCCTCTCTTCACGGACTATCAGTACGAAGCCCTGGGCGTGCCGCGCAACACGGCGATCCCGGCGAACAGCGATCCCGACTATTTCGATCTGGGCATTTGCGGTCCCTATCGCACGAATATGAGCGACCAGACCCAATATTGCGGAATGTTCCTGACGCCGAGTTTGCGCAATACCGCCGCGCGGCAGGTTTTTTTCCACAACGGCGTGTTCCACTCGCTGGAGGCGGTTCTGGATTGGTACGTCAACAGGGATCTGCAACCGGAGCGCTTCTATTCGCGTGAGGCGAGCGGAACGATCGTCAAATATGACGACTTGCCGACGAAATTCCGGACCAATGTGGATACCGCCGATGCGCCGTTCGACCGCCGGCCGGGCGACCGGCCCGCGCTGAGCAAACAGGAGATGCGGGATATCGTTGCCTTTCTGCGCACGCTGAACGACGGCTATGTTCGCTAGCGGGTCGGTCTGAATTCCCAGGTTACGGCACACAGTCGAGAAGCCGCGGCGCAACACGCCGGAAAAGCTGACGGAAATTTCATGCCTCTTTGCGCCGGGCCGCCGGCAATGAAATTGACGGTCGGGAAAAGGCATCATCACAACGCGGAACCCTAAAAAGGGTTTGTTCGTTTTCCGGACGGGGGCAAATCACAGGAGACGAACGCATGAAAAAGCTCACAAAAATCGCCATCTTGGCCGGGGGTACCGCTGTCGCGGCCCTGGTGGCCACCAGCGCGTCGGCAAGTATCGTTTGCAATCAGGAAGGCGAATGCTGGCACGTCCGCCACCAGTACGATTACCATCCCGAATTCGGCCTGGTCGTCCATCCGGACGGCTGGCAATGGGGCGCAACCGACCATTATACGTGGCGCGAACATACCGGCCGCGGGTATTGGCATAACGGCGTTTGGATCAGGTTCTAATCGCGCCGGATTTCTTCGAAGGCCCGGGGTCGAGCGCGACTCCGGGCTTTCGAATGACGCGCCTGGTGGCGCCTGCCCCCCGAACGATGTTGCGGCGGGCCCAAGATCAGCACCATTCAGAACGATAGAGCGAGCGGCCTGCATCGGTCATGGGAACCAAAAGCCAGGTCGCCTGGCATGTGCGCGCGCATTTCATCGCGGGCAACTTTGAATCTTGGAATTTGAAGAATGCGTTGCCGTGCTGCCGCGTCGCGCGAAAGTCCGGTCTTCCTTACCTGACCCGGACTGCGTCGCGATCGTCTTCCAGTCGCGCGCTCGTGGCCGCGAACACGGACACGATGGCGCCGAACAGAAGCGACAGCGCGATCCACAGGCTGGCATAGCTTGCGGCTTTGCGCGCGATGTCGGCGTCCCGCTTGGTCCTCGTCTGGATGTCGGACATCATTTCGTCGATGCGCGCCGCGGCTTCCGTGTTGGGGATGCCGGCCTGCAGGGTGACGAGAGTAATGAGACGGTTGTGGTCGTCCGGCGTCATCTGCTCGCCGCGCAATATGCTCGCCTCGAGAATGCGACGGGCTTCGCCACGCGGATCCGGGCTCACGACAGTCATCGTGGCGGCCGGCGGCGCGGCCGCGCCGGACTCGGCCGGTTGCGACGGCGCGGTGTTGTCGGAATAAGGCGCGGTCGTTTGGGAAGGAGCGGCCGACGGCGCGCTCGCAGTGCCGCCGCTTTCATCGTCCGGAACGGGATTGGTCAGCGGTGCCGGTGCCGAACTGGCGGGAGCATTTCCGGCATCCGGCGTTTGTGGCGCAGTCATTTGCTGCTGGATCAAAATCGCCTGCACGGCACGACCGTTTCCCTCGCCGTTTTCCTCGTCCTCGGCTCGTGTCGCGGGCTGCGGCGCAATCGATGCGGCCGTGGGATTGGTGGCCGGACGGAACAGGACATCGACGAGATATGACGCGGTCGAAGATATGGCAGCCGTGGTCTTGGCATCGCCCGGCTCCGGCGGCGATGCGCCGTAGAGCGCGGCAGTGGTCGCGCCGGCCGCAGACAAACCTATGATCGCCACAACGGTAAGCGTTGCCAATATCGTGACGGCCCAGGCGACAAAACCATGCGCGGCCGCGCGGAATTCTTCCTGGATGCCGCTTTCCACGATCGGGCCCAGCAGCCGTCCGGCGAGATGTCCGCCGACGGCAAAGCCGAATGCTTGCGCCGCGAAAAAATAAACTGCGCCGCCCGTCAGGAATGTGGGCATCGACGGCCCGGTGTGCGCAACCGGGTGGATCAACAGCAACCCGAAGCCCGCACCGAGGGTCAACAGGAAAAAGGTGACCGCCGTGGCGGCCACGCCGCCTGCGATCGCCAAACTCCAGGAAAACCGATAACCGGTGTCTTCCGCCGCCTCTTCCGCAATCACGACTGTCTCGGCCATGGGTCGATTCTTTCTTGAAGGAAAAAGAGGATGTGTCAGGCGTGGCCGGTGAAGAGCCACAGGATGATGATGATCGGAATGGGAACGCCGATAAGCCAAAGCAGAACTGAGCGCATGTGAATCCCCGGACGGTGCATTGGCGAAACGTCAGGTGCACCAAATAGTTCCATGGCAGGCGCAAACGGAGGTTATCCGCCATAGCTCGAACCGCCGGTCGACACGCCGTACCCGTGTCACGGCATCCGGTCATCTCCATTTTTCGGTGCACGCCGCGTTCGAGGGTGGATATTTTCGTTGAACGGATGCGTCGATCAGTCTGCCCCGACTCTGATGATCCCTCTAGCGGCCAAGTCGTCGATTTCCCGATCGGCGTAGCCGCACGCGCAAAGCTCTTCCCGTGTGTGCTGACCGACATTCGCTGCACCGGACCGTATGGCAGCCGGCGTCTCCGAAAGTACGATCGGCGCGCGCGCGAACCGGTGGCGATCGATATCCACGAACAGTTCGCGGGCTGCAATTTGCGGATCGTTCACGGCCTCGGCGATTGTATTGACGGGCCCGCAGGGGACACCCTGCGCGAGAAGCCGTTCCACCCAATGTTCGGTCGAGCCCGCCGCCAGCAGGGCTTCAAGTTTCTGCTGAAGCAGGTCCCGGTTGACGATGCGCTCCGCGGGCGACGCGAATTTCGGATCGCTTTCGAGATCGTCTGCGCCAAGCGCTTTGCAGAAGCGGGACCACAGACGCTGACTTGTGACTCCGACGGCGACAAAGCCATCGGCCGTCTTCAAGGCTTCGTAAGGTGCCGCGAGCCGATGCCGCGATCCGCGCGGCTTGGCCACCTCGCCCGTCGCGAAATAGAGCCCGGTTTCCCAAACCGCGAACGCGAGTGCAGACTCGAGAAGAGAGGCCTCGACCTTTTGGCCCTCTCCCGTTGCATGGCGATGGTTGAGGGCCGCCAGAATGCCCAACGCGCCAAAACACCCCGCTGCGATGTCCGAAAGCGGAACTCCGGCGGCAACGGGTCTTGTGCTGCCAAGCTCGCCGGTGAAGCTCATGATGCCGCTCATCGCTTGCGCCACAAGGTCGAACCCGCCGCGTTCGCGATAGGGTCCCGAATGTCCGAACCCGGAAATCGAACAATAGATCAGGCCCGAATTGCGGGCTCTCAAATCGGCATAACCGAGCCCCACCCGGTCGCACACCCCAGGCCGAAAGTTCTCGACGAACACATCGGCGGCACCCGACAGGCGACGGACGATATCCGCACCTTCGGGCCGCTGGATATCGACGGCGATGGCGCGCTTGTTCCGGTTTGTCAGGTCGAACGGCCGAAACGTTCTCTTGGAATTTATGCGATCGCCCTCGCCATCGAGCGGCTCGACCTTGATCACGTCGGCACCGAGATCCGCCAGCAGCATCGAGCAATAGGCCCCCGCGATGACATGCGTACAATCGACGACGCGGATACCCGCCAAAGCAGATCCGGACATTCCTACCTCCCTTACTCGTCGTCGACCGTTCCGCCCGTCGCTCAGCCATGCGCGGGCCGATAAGTCTCCGCATTCGTCGTGAATTCGGCATGGCCGTAGCGCGCGAGCTGCCTCGTCAATTTGCGGACAAGAGAACGATCCGCCGTCTGGCGGAGGACCGGCACGCGCGCTGCCATCGCATAGACGGTCATCCTCGAGATTATGACGATTGCAGCCATCGCGGCGGCGATATGGTCGGATAGGCCAAGCCGAACTCCCACGTTGGCCGCCGCACGCTTGTCGCCTCGCATGAAGTTCGCGACAAAATATGACTTCGCAAATCCGCGTTCGAGCCAGGCGTGAAGGCGACCGGGCATGGTTTGGTCCGCGGTCAGGTCGGCGGCCATCGTCGCTCGAACAAGAGCGGCGCAATTATCATCGAATCCCTTTCGAAGCGTGGCATGACGCGTCAGGAAAATGTCGACAATACGCTGCGGCGTGTCCGCAAGCAGATCCTCCGGCAGACCCAACAGGAAGCATCGATAGCGGGCCAATTCGACACGCGCACGCTCGGCCGGCGTGAAAGTCGAGCGACCGTGGCGAAGCGCCTTCTGGGCCACCAGAAACACGGAAATGAGTCCGGCCGGCATCTGGTCGACCTGGGGAATAGGAATTCCATAGGTTTTGACGTCCCAGTGATCTCCTCGCCGGAGCGCACTGAACCGCACCATGGAATGCATAAGGCGGACTTTCGCTGCCGCTTTGAAGCCCGCGCCATGCCGTTCCAGCGCCCCAGGCATGACCGTCGTGGTGAAAAACGTCGCCGTCTCCTTTGCGCGGCGCGCCGCAGTGCCGTTCGACAAGGTACCGGTCAATGCCATCGGCAAAGCCGAATACTTGTTCATGAAGGTTGCGAGAAGCCCGCCTCGAATGACAAAGGGCGCTCTGTGCGCATAGGCGTTGCGCTCGATGCGGGCGCCCTGTTCGATCAAATTTTTGTCGAGCCACGCCGGGAGCCGCTCCATCTCCCGTATGAAACGAACTAGTTGGGGCGGCGCCGAGCGGATATTCTCCACTCCATGGTCGCAAGCCTCATCCAGCATCGTAACCAATCCCCGGAAACCGTACTCCGGCATGAGAGCGGCGTAGGCATCCGCAACATTGTCTCCAAGCATCGTATAGGCCTTGATGCGGTCGACCTGCTCTTCATTGGCGAGGAGCTCCGGACGTCGTTTCGAAAGCTCCGGTCCAAGCACGGTCTGATCGCCGGGCTCCGCCGCGTAACGCTCCGGCGTGATCGCAAAATCTACGCGCCCATACATGGATGGATTCAAAACCGCTTGGGCTGCGACTTTCCGGGTCAGGTCTGCGATCGAAACGTTCATGGCGTGTCAGGCTCCCTCGGTGGTTGGAAATGCGATCGACACGCCAATCGGGCTAAGCCTGCCGACCCAAATACCTATCAATTGATAGGCTTTCAATAATACCTATCAGATGATAGATTTCTTGGCAAGTCGGTTCGGATTCGCAAAGGCAAGAGGCGGAATTCCGGGCGGCTTGCCCCCGCCGGGGACGAAGACGAGACTCCTCTCCGCCCCGCGAAATCCGCGGCGGCCAACAAGGGATAAAATACTTTGTCGCAAACCGTTTCGGCATCGCAGAAGAGGACCGACGCGCAGCCGATCGCGCGTACCGGCTATCGCAAGGGAGAAGAAACTCGCCGGCGAATTCTCGATACGGCGCTGAAGGCCTTCGGCGAAGCTCCTTTCAGGACCGTGACGACGCGCCAGATTTCAGAAGAGGCCGCCGTCAGTCTGCCGACGCTTCAATATTATTTCGGCGACAAGGAAGGCCTTTATCGCGCCTGTGCCGAGACCCTTGTCGAGCGTTATCGCCGTCAGGCGAGCGCCGCCGCCACGAAAGCAAATGCGGCACTGAGCGACGGCTGCACAGCGGAAGCCGCGAGATCTCATCTCAAGGCGGTGATCGGCGCTCTCGCGGAACTTCTGGTGGGATCCAGCGACGTGCAGCGCTGGGCTCAGTTCGTCGGCCGGGAATTGCGGGACCCCGGCCCCGCTTTCGATATCCTTTTTGAGAAGCTTTGGCAGCCCGGCGTCGAGACCACAACTCGGTTGATCGGCCGCATTCGGGGCAGCGCGCGAGGCGATCAGGCCGATCGCGTCCAGGCGTTGCTGTTGATCTCAAGTCTGCTGGCATTCCAACCGGGACGCAGCATCTCCATGCGTGCCATGCGCTGGTCGACGATCGGCCCCCAAGAACTGGCAATGGTGTTGGCGGGCCTCAATGCCCAGATCGACGCCATCGGCAGCAGGAAGCGTTGACACCTGAAAGTCCTGTATCGGGACCCATGGGGCCGGCGTCGAACAAGGTCGCAATTTCCGAGCCTTGCTCGCCGCTTTCCAGACCAAATTCGCAAACGGAACTCCGCAGGTTTCGGCCGTCCGGATCGAAGCGCTTCGGACGGCCCGGCGCCAACCGCGGCTGGCCCGCGGCGAGGCCACAAAGACCGTCCACCGCTATTGCCGACCGGTCGCATGCCTGGCGTCTTCAACTCTGCGTATTTTGGTGTAAAACCAATGCATCAACCGATTCGCCGGAGAGCAAAATCACATGGCCAGTGCCCCGATCGCCGCCAAGGCGGCACCCAAGACGAAGGTCGAAACGATCAGCACCCGCCAATTGGCGACGCAACTGGCCGAGAAACACGATATGTCGAACAAGGCCTCGCTGGCGCTTCTCGACGACACGATCGCGGCCATCACGAAGCATCTCAAAAAGGGTGCACGCATCCGTCTCAACGGCCTGGGGATTTTCGTGGTGCGCAAGCGCGCCGCCCGCATGGGACGCAATCCGGCCACGGGCGAAGCGATCAAGATCAAGGCGAGCAAGAAAGTCGCCTTCCGCGCCGCCAAGGAACTGAAGGAAGCCGTCTAGGCTTTCGTTCGGCAGTTCAAGAAATTTAAAACCGCAATTTGGCGGGTTCGGTCGGCTGTGGACCGGCCCGCCGCGTTTGCGCTATGCGCAAATTGCCGTTGCAATGACGTGGCCGTTTGGCAGAACTGTTCCGAAATCGCCCGGTCGCCATGTCTGCTTCGCCCCCCAGGCTCATTCTGGACGACCCCGTTCACGCCGGACTGCGCGTGTTCGATTCTCCCATTGGGATCGTCGAGGCACGCGATCCGGCTGACGTCCCCCGGGCCCTGGCCCAGATCGACCATGCCGTTCGCGCAGGGCGCTACGTCGCGGGGTATTTCAGCTATGAACTCGGTTACGCGCTGGAACGGAAACTCGCGCACCATCTCTGGCCCGAGCGCAGCATTCCCCTCCTCTGGTTCGGCATCTTCGAGAGCTGTGAGCACGCCGACGTGCCGGCGACCGGCGCGCGCGCCTATGCCGGACCGCTGCGGCATGAATGGGACGAACGTGCCTATGGCGAGCGCTTTGCCGGTGCGCATGCGCTGATCGCAGCCGGCGATTTCTATCAAGTCAATCTGACCTTCCGCTCGCGTTTCGCATTCGCAGGCGAGCCTCTTGCGCTCTATCGCGAACTCCGGGCTGCGTCCCGGGCCAGCCACTGCGCCTATGTCGACGACGGCGAGAGACAGATCCTGAGCCTGTCCCCTGAATTGTTTTTCGATCTTTCGTCTTCGCGCATTTTAACCGTTCGGCCGATGAAGGGTACGGCCCCGCGTGGATCCGACGCCCAATCCGATGCGGCGGCGCGCGCGGCACTCCTCGCAAGCGAGAAGGATCGCGCCGAAAACCTCATGATCGTCGATCTCCTGCGCAACGATCTCGGCCGGATCGCAGAGATCGGAAGCGTCGAGACCGGGCAGCTTTTCGAAATCGAGACTTACCCCACCCTGCATCAGATGGTTTCGAGCATCACGGCCACGCTCAAACGCGGCCAATCGGTCGGAGACATCGTCCACGCCCTTTTTCCCTGCGGCTCGGTGACCGGCGCGCCGAAAATTCGCGCGATGGAAGCGATCAGAGAGATGGAAGCCGGCCCCCGCGGCGCCTATTGCGGCGCCATCGGCCATTTCGCGCCGGACGGCTCCGCGCATTTCAATGTCGCGATTCGCACAATCACCATTCAAGGCGGCCGGGGCGAACTGGGAATCGGCGGCGCCGTCACGCACGATTCGCACAGTGCCGACGAATACAGGGAATGCCTGTTGAAGGCGCTCTATTACGAGCGTGCGCGCCGTCCCCTCGAACTGATCGAGACCTTGCGGCATTCCGCAGGCGCGGGCTTCGTCCGCATTGCGCAGCATCTGGCGCGAATGGCGCGCTCGGCCGGCGTCTTCGGCATCGCGTTCGACGAAGGCGCGGCCAGAGACGCGTTGGACAAGGCCGTCGCCGGCTCGGCGACCAACATGCGGGTCCGGCTGACGCTCGCCGAAAACGGCGCCTTTGCCTGTACCGCTGTCCCCGTCGTGGGAAGCCCGCAGCGCTTGACCTATGTTCTGTCTCCGCAAAAAACGAACAGCGGCGACGTGCTGTTGCGCCACAAGACGAACTGGCGGGACCTCTACGATACGGAACAGCGGCACGCGGCGCTCGAATGCGGTGCGGACGAGATTCTTTTCGTCAATGAGCGCGGCGAATTGACCGAAGGCAGCCGGACCAATCTGTTCGTCGAGAAGGCGGGCCGGCTCCTCACGCCGGCGCTCGCTTGCGGCGTTCTGGACGGCTGCCTGCGACAGGCCCTGATCGCGGAAGGACGCTGCATCGAAGCCGTGCTGACGCCGGACGACCTGGCGCGTGCGGACATCGCCTATCTGGGAAACTCGCTGCGGGGCCTGGTTCGCGCCGAAGCGGTTGCACAGGCCCATGCGACGTGAATGGGGCCTGTGCACGCGCGATGGTATCGCGACCTGCAATTGCGCGTTATAAATGCCTCTGACGCTTCCGGAGGTATCGCGATGGCCGACAAATATTCACATGACGACCTGGTCAAAAAGGTGAAATCTCCCGGATGGCGGCTTGTGACCGGCAAGAAAGACGCGGCGCATACGGGCACGCTCGAGCATCTGCTGCATCTCAGCCATAAAAAGAAGGGCACGGGCGAATCCCCCGGCCTGATCCAGGAAATCGAGACCTCCATCGAACTGGACATGCTCCAGATCGCGCAGCTCTGGCGCTATCTCGGGCTGCCCGTTTGAAATCCCGCTGTTCGAGAGAGACGCCGCGGTGAGCGCGCAAGCCGAAACATTCCAGCCCGATCTTCACGCTTATGATTTCGAGAACGATCCCGTGCCGACGCTCAACCGGCTGCGCGCGGAAGACCCCGTTCATTGGTCCCGGCACGGCTTCTGGTATCTCACGCGTTACGATCACGTCAGCATCGTTCTCAAGGATTCCAAACGCTTCTCGAGCGCGGCCGCCGGCTGGGGCGGCAGCAATCCCCTGGCGCGCGCCGGCGGCGACGGGGGACAATCGAAATCCGAGCAGAATCTCAGCCGCTCGCTCGCACATTCGTTCAACCAGATGGATGCGCCGGATCACACCCGCATCCGCGCGCTGGTGCAGGCGGCTTTTTCGCGCCGCGCCATCGAAGAGCGCCGCGGCCGCATCGCCGAGGTGATCGACGCGTTGCTGGATGCGGCCCTCGCCAAGGGCACATTCGATCTGGTGGCGGATTTCGCCTTTCATATCCCCATCGTCGTGGCGAGCGAGATCATCGGCATCCCGACGGAGGATCGCGATAAATTCCGCGAAGCGTTCGCCGCCGCGGCCGCCCTGATGGCGCCCAAGCGCTCCGAGGAGTCCTGGGCTCGCGCGCTGGCCGCGGGCAAATGGATCGGCGTCTATTTACGCGAAACCGTCTCCCGGCGACAGGCGGAGCCCGCCGACGATCTTATCAGCGCGCTGATCGCGGAAGAACGCGAAGGAAGCCGCTTGAGCGAAGCGGAACTCATGTCGGCGCTCAGCACGATCTACACCGCAGCGGGAACGACGACCGAACGCTTCATCTCCAGTGGGCTTTTCCTTCTCCTCTCGCATCCGGCGCAATGGGATTGCCTGAAACGGGACAGGGCCCTGATCCCCGCGGCGCTGGAGGAGATCCTGCGCTTCCATCACCCCACCCAATCGACCTCGACGAACCGGCGCTGCACGGAAGATGTCGAACTCGGCGGCAAGAGACTGAAGGACGGCGATACCGTGCGTGTGGGCCTGGGCGCGGCAAACCGCGATCCGGCCGTGTTCGAAAATCCGGATCGCTTCGATATCGCACGGCGCATGCCGCAGCCCATTCTGTCGTTCGGCACCGGACCGCATTTCTGCTTCGGCTCGGCGTTGGCCCGTCTCGAAGCGCATCTCGCGATCGAGAGAATCGCCTCGCGCGTTCCGAACCTCGAACTGATCACGCGCGCGCCGGTGAAAGATCCGGCGCGGCCGGATCGCTATCGCGAAATCCTGGTGAGGACTTGAAGCGGCGTCGGGGATTTGTATCGATGCGTTTTGACGGAATTTCGACATAAGGAGATTCGGCCATGACGACGATCGAGCGGCGGGGACGCTGCCTCTGCGGTGCCGTGCAATTCGTCGCGCGCGGCGCGCCCAGATGGGTCGCCCATTGCCATTGCGAGAGCTGCCGGCGCACCACCAGCGCGGCGTTCGCCACCTATGCAGGCTATGACAGCGCGGCCGTCAGCTGGACCGGCGAACCGCTTGGCGCATACCACTCTTCCCCCGGCGTGACCCGCAGCTTCTGCCGGCGCTGCGGCTCGCCCATGAGCTTCGCGGGCGAGAAATGGCCCGACGAAATCCATCTTTTCCTACCCAGCTTCGAAAACCCCTCGGACATTGCACCGAAGCTCCATGTTCACGCGGGGGAACAACTGGACTGGATCCACCTGGCCGACGGCCTGCCGCGCTACGCCACAACGGCCGGCGAAGGACCGGCGCTCGCGTAAAGCGCGACCGCCCGGCATGTCGGCCCGAGTTCACATTCGTTCAAGACGGCGCCGCGGGCTTCCGCGAATTTGACCGGGCGTCCAAATCGAGATTCGGGAAGACACCATGCGCCCCTTCATCATGCTTGCCGTCCTGGCGCTTTGGGCGACGCCTGTGCTCGCCGACGATCATGCGCTCATCACGACGCAGACGCAGGAAATGTGTGACGCCATCGCGTCCGGCAACGTCGCGGTGTGGGACAAATATCTCGATGCGAACGTGATCTATGCCGAGGAAGACGATTCCTACAAAGGCAAGCCGGAGATGCTGAAGGAGATTGTGCCTTTGCCTAAGGGGTTGAGCGGCATCATCAAGGTCGAACTCTTGTCCTATCGCGAAGACGGCGACGTGGCCGTGGCGTTGTTCCGCCAGAACGAGATCGAACATTATTTCGGTCAAACAATTACCGCCAAATATCTCACCAACACGACCTGGAGGAAGCGCGCCGACGGCTGGAAGCTGATTGCGGGACAGGTGCTGGCGGAGAAGACCGATCCGCCTGCGATCGTGCTGTCCGCAAGCGAACTCGCGCAATATGCGGGCACGTACAGACTCAAGGATTCGGAAGCGACCTATACGCTTGCGCTCGACGAGGGAAAGCTCATCGGTACCCGCAACGGCCGCAAACCCACGACGTGGGACGCGGAAGCCTCGGATGTGTTCTTCATTCCCGGCGATCCCCGCATCCGGAAGATTTTCCAGCGCGACGCGTCAGGCAGGATCACCGGCTTCGTCGAACGCCGCGAAAGCTGGGACATCGTCTGGCTCAAGACCAGCTGACGCTCGGCCCGCGCGATTCGATACAATCCAAAACGACTCTAATATTGGCCGTCCGAGTTTTGAGCCGTCGGCGACCAGGCGTCGGCGCGCGATTGCGCGTCCGCCCAGGTCTTTGCGGTCAGCACGCCGTCGAGCCGCGCCTGCAAATCCGCCGAGACATCCGGCATGCCGAGCACCTGACGCGTGCTGTTCGCATGATAGATCAATGACCATTTCCCGGCTTCGACAGGATCGGCGGCGACGCCGTCGCCATCCAGATACACGCTCACCAGGCTGAGTTGCGCACTGGCAAATCCTCCATTCGCCGCCTTGACGATATTTCGCGCACCCTCGTGTTTGAGGCTCGCGGCACGCTGCGAATCCTGCTCGACTTTGCCCAGATCGATCTGGCACAGACCGAGGTTGTATCGGGCGATTTCGAATCCGAATCCCCGGTCCGCCAAATCGCGAAGGATCGGAATCGCTTCGTCGCATTTTCCGTTGAGCCGGAGATCTTCGGCCCGTGCTTCCGGATCGGTCGGTCCTTGGGCGGCGGGAGGATGGGGTGCGTTGTCGCCGGCATCGCCGTGCTGAGCCTGAGCCGGCAATGCCAGACAGCCCACCGCAGCCACAATCAGAATCGCCAGTTTCTGCTTCATCTCGATTCGCCCTTCGCGCAATGGCGCCCCTCGCATGCGGTGCGACGATAGCCTTCAAACCCTGTCGGGGCCAGCAAGCCGCGAGAATTGGGTAAAGAGAGGGAAATCCTCTCTCCGGGGGGCCTTTCGCCGCAATTTGCCGCTCTATTTGCTGTGACGCGGCTTGGCCTTTCTCTGCAGTTCCGTCTGCTTCTGCCGGATACGCTCGGCTTCGCGCAGCGCCTGCGCGGCGCCGGGGAGGTATTGCGAAGGCGTCGATTGCGTTTTCACGCCGTACCATGCCGCGGCGTGACGCGTGAAATAGGGATCGACCAGATGCGGCCGCCCCAGCGCCACCAGATCGGCGCGACGGCAGGCGATAATGGTGTTGATCTGGGCAGGCTCCGTGATCGCGCCGACCGTCATCGTTTTCATCCGCGCGACATTGCGGATGCTTTCGGCGAATTGCACCTGATACATGCGCCCATAGACGGGCTTCTGTTCGGGCACCGTCTGGCCCGATGACGTGCTGACGAGATCGCAGCCGGCGTCTTCGAACGCGCGCACGGTTGCCAGCACGTCGTCTTCGGTGATGCCGCCCGGCGCCCAGTCGCTGGCCGAAATGCGGATCGACATGGGCTTCCGCTCCGGCCACGCGGCACGCATCGCCTCGAACACTTCGAGCGGATAGCGCCGGCGGTTTTCGATGGCGCCGCCATAGTCGTCGGTCCGCCGGTTGGTCAGCGGCGACAGGAAGCTCGCGAACAAATAGCCGTGCGCGCAATGCAATTCGAGCATGTCGAAACCCGCGCGGTCGGCGCGCAACGTCGCCTGGACAAAATCGCCTTTGATTCGATCCATCGCGGCGCGGTCGAGCTCTGCCGGAAGCGCGCTGACGTCCGCAAAATAGGGAAGCGCCGAGGCCGAATAAAGCGGCCAATTGTCGGCCGGGTTCGGCAACGGAGTGTCCGCCTCTTCCCAGCCC
>JBEKLK010000017.1:0-19246 GCA_050010235.1 Rhizomicrobium sp. | reverse complement strand
TCCACCTGCGAATTGCCGGTGGCCTGACAGAGCGATAGGCTGCCCGCGCGCAAGTCGCGCCTCGGAGGGGAAACATGAATCGTCGGCCATTTCTGATCGGCGGCGCCATCGCGGCCATCCTGATCGTTGTCCTCGGCGTCCTCTATTATCTCGGCGGCCGCAACGGCGGAGAGGGGGCGCGCGGCTTCCTGGCGCGACTCGCCAGTGGCGTTTCCTCCGTGACCCAGACGATGACGCCGGCCGAAATGGCTTCGTCGCCCGAGTTCGCCTTCCACCGGCTCGAGATCGACACCTCCCAGGCCCAGGCGCAGGCCTGCCTCGTCTTCACCCGCCAACTCGATATCACCGGCAAGACCCACTACGAGGATTACCTGACGATCGATCCCAAGACCCGGATCGTCGTACGCCCCCTCGATACGCGCCTGTGCATCGGCGGCCTCGATTTCAACCAGACATACACCGTCACTCTGAAGACCGGATTGCCCGACGCCGCCGGTGAAAAGCTGGTCGAGGAAGAGACCGTTCCCGTCGAGTTGCGCGACAAGCCTGCCCTGGTCCGCTTCTCGGGCGGCATCGTACTGCCGCGCGACAATGCCGACGGCGTGCCGGTCACGACTGTCAATATCGACAAGCTGAAGCTGGAAGTGATCAAGGTCGGCGATCGTCTGCTGTCGCAGATCGAAAGCGGTGTCGTCGATCAGACGACCCTCTATTCCTGGGACAAGACCCAGATCGAAAACAACCAGGGCGCCGTGATCTGGACCGGCACGATGGATGTGGCGAACGTCAAGAACGACTCGGTCGTCACGCTGATCCCGATCCGCGATATCCTGAAGGACAAGAAGCCCGGTGCCTATGTGCTGGTGGCACGGGATGCCGCGAAAGCCGCAGCGGCCGAAGACTCCGGCGACGATTCGGGCGAGCTCGCGTCGCAATGGGTGATCGATTCCGACGTCGCGTTGACGACGTTCCAGGGTTCGAATGGCCTTTCCGTGTTTGCCCGCTCCTATGCGAGTGCCAAACCCATGGGCGGGGTCAAGCTCACCCTCGTGGCGCGCGACAACAACGTCGTGTCGACGGTGACGACGGATGCGCAAGGCCGCGCCGATTTCGATGCGGGCTTCTTCCGCGGCACGGGCGGCGACGAGCCGGTGGTGGTGATGGCCTATGCCGGCGACGATTTCAGTTTTCTCGACCTGCGTCGGCCGGCCTTCGATCTCACCGATCGCGGCGTGGGCGGGCGCCCGTCGCCTGGGCCTGTCGATGCCTATCTCTATACCGAGCGCGGCGTCTATCGCCCGGGCGAGACGGTCCAATCCGTGACCATGATGCGCGACCGGGTCGGCGCGGCGGTCACCGCGCCGGTGACGCTTGTTGCCGACCGTCCCGACGGCGCCGAAGTCGCGCGCACGACAATTCCCGGCACGTCGCTCGCGGCCGGAACCGCCATGTGGGCGTTGCCGCTCAATAAGACGGCCCCGCATGGCCGCTGGCAGATCGCCGCCTACATCGATCCCAAGGCCGATCCGGTCGGACGCGTGCAATTCGATGTTGCCGATTTCGTGCCGCAAAAGCTCAAAGTGACCTTGACGGCGGAAGATGCCGTGCTGCACCCCAACAGCGACCTGCATGTTCGCGCGGAAAGCCGCTTTCTCTATGGCGCGCCGGCGTCCGGGCTGACCGGCGAAGGCGAAGCCCACATCACGACCGATCCCAATCCGTTTCCGGATTTCGCGCTTTATGCATTCGGCCGCGCCGACGACACGTTTTCGGATGTGAGCGTCACGCTCAACGTGCCGGTCACCGACGCAACCGGCGTGACGGAAGTCACAGGTACGATTGGCGAGCTGGCCGACACCACATTGCCGCTCAAGGCGGTCATCAAGGTGTCGATTCACGAACCCGGTGGACGCACGACCGATAAGACAGTCGAAATCCCCATTCGCACGCGCGATCTCAACATCGGTCTGCGTCCCGACTTCGACAATGATTCCGTCAACGAGAACGCCAGGGCCGGGTTCGAAGCGATCGCGGTCAATGGAGCAGGCAAGCGCATCGCCGCTTCCGGTCTCACCTACACATGGGTGCGTGAAGACACGACCTACCAATGGTTCCAGGACAGCAACAGCCAATGGAAGTATCAGTCGGTCACCCGCGACCGCTTGATGACCAGCGGTACGCTCGACATTGGCACCGGTGCGCCCGCGAAGCTCGCGCAAACCTTCCCGTGGGGTTCCTATCGCCTCACTATTACCGACCCCAAGACCAAGGCCTCCAGTTCCTATCGCTTCTATTCCGGCTGGGCGGCGAGTTCGGCCGGCGACAGGCCGGACCGCATTCCCGTGGCGGCGAACAAATCCTCCTACAAGCCGGGCGAGGTCGCGCATATCTCGATCAAGCCCGTGGCCGACGGCCGCGCGCTGGTCGTGGTGGCGGGCGATCGGGTCTATTCCTCGCAGATGATCAATGCGCCGGCGAGCGGCGCTTCGGTGGATATTCCCGTGTCGGCCGATTGGGGCGCGGGCGCCTATGTTCTCGTCACGCATTATCGCGCCCTCAATGACGCGACCGGCCATGAACCCGTCCGCTCCATCGGCGTGGCATGGCTGGGCGTGGACAATTCCGCGCGGACCCTGACGCCTTTGATCGGTGGGCCGAACAAAATCGTGCCGCGCCAGCGCGTCACCATTCCGGTCGTCGTCAAGGGACTTGAAGACGGTGAAGCGGCCTACCTGACGTTGGCCGCGGTGGACGAAGGCATTCTTCAGCTGACCGATTTCAAATCGCCGGATCCCGTGACCTATTATTTCGGCAAGCGCCGGCTCGGCGTCGGCATGCATGACGATTACGGTCGCCTCATCAAGACCGAGAAGGGCCCGGTTGGGAGCTTGCGCGAAGGCGGCGACAATCTGGGCGGGCGGCCGCTGGCCGTCGTGCCGACGCGTACTGTCGCGTTGTTCTCCGGTCTCGTGAAAGTCGGCGCGGGCGGCGTGACGCAAGTGCCGCTCGACATTCCGGATTTCAACGGCGAATTGCGGCTGATGGCCGTGGTGATGAGCGACAAGAAGGTGGGCCACGCCGACCGTCCGCTCACCGTTCGCGATCCCGTCGTGGCCGATATCGTGCTCCCGCGGTTTCTTGCGCCCAATGACAAGGCAGACGCCGCGCTCAACTTGAACAATGTGGAGGGCGCGCCAGGGAGTTATGTGGCAACCGTGACGACATCGGGTCCCGTCGGTCTCGATGCCGGCGCCGCACGGGACGTGATCACCCAGAACCTTGCCGTAGGCCAGCGCGTGCTGTTGCCGGTGGTGCTCGAAGGCAATGGTCTGGGTGTTGCCACCATTTCGCTAAGCCTGAAAGGGCCCGGCGGCTTCGCCGTGAGCCGTTCCTGGCAGATCGAAGTGCGCGCGCCGCAACTCGATGTGGCGCGGGACGACGTGGCCGTGCTGGGCGCGGGCCAAAGCTTTACCGCGAACAAAGCGCTGGTGGCGGATCTCGTGCCGTCGACTGTGGTCACGGCACTCGGTGTCTCGGCCGCGCACGGTTACAACGATGTGCCCGGACTGCTGCGCTGGCTCGACAAATATCCCTTCGGCTGCATCGAGCAGACGACGAGCCGCGCGATGCCGCTCCTTTATTTCAATGATCTCGCCGATCTCGCGGGTTTGCCGAAGGACCAGGCCCTGAAAGCGCGGATTCAGGATTCGGTCGACACCGTGCTCGACATGCAGAATTTCGCGGGCAATTTCGGCATGTGGGGTCCGGGCTCCGACGCCGACCCGTGGATTTCGGTTTTCGCGCTCGACTTTCTCGATCAGGCGAAGACCAAGGGCTATGTCGTCGCCAATGAGGCGCTCAAGCGTGGAGCGGGCTGGTTGCGCACGACGGCAGCCGCCGATTCGAACGACGATACCGTGCGCGCCTATGCCTTCTATGTGCTGGCGAAAATGGGGCAGGTCAATCTGAGCGATCTGCGCTATTTCAGCGACACGCGCGGGAGCGAATGGAACAACGCCATTGCGGCGGCCTTGACCGGCGCGGCAGCTGCCCAGGCCGGCGATCGCTCGCGAGCGGTCTATGCCTTCGGGCGCGCCCGCGACATCCTGATGTCCGCCAAGCCCGAGAATTATTCGACGGACGATTACGGCTCGTTCGTGCGCGACCTCGCGGGCACCACGGCGCTCGCCATCGAAGGCGGCGATCCGGAAGTGGTTCCCGCCCTCATGAAGCGCACCGACGACGTCGACATGCGCCTCAATACCACCACCACGCAGGAAAAGGCGTGGATGCTGCGCGCGGCCTACGACCTGACCCGGCAGAGCGCGCCGCTCAATATCCTCGTGAACGGTCAGCGCGTGCAGCCACGCGACGGAGCGATCCGCCTCGCGCCGTCGCTCGGTGCCCTGTCTTCCGGAATCACGCTCGCCAACCGCGGGGACGCGCCCGTGTGGCGTACGTCGTCGGTGCAGGGTACGCCGGCGTTGCCGTTACCGTCCGCGTCGAACGGACTCACGCTCAAGAAAACCGTTTGGACCATGAGCGGGCAGCCGGCCGATCTCGCAACCCTGAAGCAGAACGATCGCGTGATGATCGTGCTCGAAGGGCAAATGGCAAATGCCTATTACCGCAAGATGGCGGCGCTGGATCTTTTGCCTGCCGGTCTCGAAATCGAGATGCCGGTCGCGGGCGACGACGGCAAAGCTTATGCATGGCTCGCCACGCTCAATGACGTGAATGTCGAGGAAGCGCGCGACGACCGGTTTGTCGCGGCATTCGACATCGGGACGCAGTATCAGCAGAACCCGGACCCCAAGAAGCCTGCGCCTCCGCCGCCCTCGTTCCGGCTTGCCTATATCGCGCGCGCGGTGACGGCCGGAACCTTCACGATGCCGGCGGGCGTGGTCGAGGACATGTATGCCCCCGCCATCATGGCCCGCACCGACATGGGCACCGTGACGATCGGACAAGGGCAGTGAAAAGCGTCGTATACTTCGAAAGCGGCCGCCCGGCGTGGAGCGCGTAGCGCTCCCGCGGGGGCCGGACCCCAATGCTCTCTGAAGTTTGGCAATCCCGCCTGATCGTTGCCGCTTTTGCGGCGATGGGCGCGGTGTTCGCGCTGGCCACGGCCGATCGGGCCAATCCGCCCGATCTGTCGCGCGTGCAGATGTTGTCGCCGGAAGTGGTGGGCCGCGATGGCCAATTGCTGCGACCGTTCCTCTCGAAAGACGGCTATTGGCGGCTTGAGACAAATGTGCGCGACGTCAATCCGCGCTATCTGATGCTGCTCAAGGCCTATGAAGATCGCCGGTTTGACGACCACTGGGGCGTCGATCCCTTCGCGATCGCGCGTGCCGCGTTTCAATATGCCGGTGCCGGGCACATCGTGTCGGGCGCCTCCACGCTCACCATGCAGGCCGCGCGTCTGCTCGAGCCGCGGCCGCGCGGTTTCACCACCAAACTCATCCAGATCGTGCGGGCGCTGCAACTCGAAGAACGCTATTCGAAGGATCAGATCCTCTCCATCTATCTGACCTTGGCGCCGTTCGGCGGCAATATCGAAGGACTGCGCGCGGCGTCGCTCGCCTATTTCGGCAAGGAGCCTGCGGCACTCGATCTTTCGGAATCCGCGCTTCTGGTCGCCCTGCCGCAATCGCCCGCGCGCCACCGCCCCGATCGCCATGCCATCGCCGCGAAGGCCGGGCGCGACAAGGTGCTCGCGCGCATGGTGGCGGACGGCGTGGTCACGGCCGGCGATGCGTCGGTGGCGGAGCGGGAAGGCGTCGCATCGCTGCGCCTTCCGATGCCGCTTCAGGCTCCCCATCTGGCACAGCGGCTCGCGCGCGAATTTCCGTATCGTACGTTGATCGCCACGACGATCGACACAGGGCTTCAGGATTCGGTCGAGCGGATGGCCGCCCGCGAGCGCAAATATCTCGAAGACGGCGGCAGTCTCGCCATCGTCGTGGTCGAGAACCGCACGCGCAATGTGCTTGCCTATGACGGCGGCACGGATTTCTGGGGCGCCTCCGGGCAGATCGATCTCGCCCTGCGCGCCCGTTCGCCCGGCTCCGCGCTCAAGCCCTTCATCTACGGCCTCGCTTTCGACGATCTCGTGCTGCATCCGTCTAGCATGATGGAAGACCAGCCGATGGTGTTCGGCGACTACGCGCCGCGCGACTTCGAAGGTTATTTCCAGGGCGCGGTCACGGCGCGCGATGCGCTACGCATGTCGTTGAACGTTCCTGCGGTGATGGTGCTCGATCGCATCGGGCCGTTGCGGTTTTCCCTCGCGCTCGCCAATGCGGGCGCGCGCATCGCCTATCCCACGCGCGATACGGCCCCGAGCCTGCCGATCGCACTGGGCGGCCTCGGCATCAGCCTCGCCGACATCACCATGCTTTATGCCGGCATCGCCGAAGGCGGGGAGGCGCGTGCCCTGCGCTATCTCGCCGATGCGCCGGACAGTGCAAGCCATCGCCTGTTCGGGCCGGTCGCGGCCTACTATCTGCGGGACATTCTTCTGGGCGTGGCGTTACCGGAAGGCTGGGCGATGGGCGAAGGCCTCGCTCGGAAACGCGCGGTCGGCTTCAAGACCGGTACGTCCTACGGCTTCCGCGATGCATGGTCGGTCGGATTCTCCAACGATTATACAGTCGGCGTGTGGGTTGGTCGCGCCGACGGTGCGCCGAGCGCGGGTCGCATCGGCCGCGAGGCTGCCGCACCCATCCTGTTGCGCACCTTCGAGTTGCTGCCGCCCGACAAGCGACCGGACCCATTACCGCCCCCCGGTACGATCACAGTCACGTCAACCGATCAGCTGCCGCCGAGCTTGAGGGTGTTCACGCGCGAAGTCGACCGGCCGCCCGCGCAGCAGACCACCAATGTGCCGCCGCCGTCGATCTCGTTCCCGCCGAACGGCGCCACGGTTCCGATTCCGCCGCCCGATGCGAAGGATCGCACGATCCTGTTCAAGGCCGATGGTGGCAGCGGGCCGCTCACCTGGCTCGTCAACGGCCAGCTGCTGGGAAGCTTCGATCGATTCCAGCCGGTGCTGTTCCAGCCGCAGAGCGAGGGATTCGCGCGCGTTACCGTCGTCGACGCGCAGGGTCGCAGCGACACCGCCAATATCCGCTTCAAGCGGCAGCATTGAACGCTTGACCTGCCGGGCGCGTTGGGGTGGTTTCGTCTCTCACGCCGGGAAGCCACATGTCGGAAGCCGAAGTCGATCTCGAGGAAAGCGCTGCGCGCCTGGGCGCGGAGACGGCGCTTATTTCTGACGATGTGTTGATCGGCGAGACCTTTGTGCGGGTGACCACGCGCACGGAACGCCGCCGCGCCTTCACCATCTTGTTCGTGAGTCTGATGTGCCTGGGGGCGGGGCAGACCGTGATGTTCGCGGTGCTGCCGTCCCTGGCGCGCAGTTTGAAACTGACCGAGTTCGAAGCGTCGTTGCCGTTTGTCGCGTCGGCGACGGTATGGGTGTTCTCGAGCGGCTATTGGGGCCGGCGTAGCGATCATTGGGGTCGAAAGCCCGTCATTCTGTTGGGACTTATCGCTTTCGGGGTTTCATTCGCGCTTTTCGCAGGGTTCGCCAATCTGGGCATCGACGGATTATTGCCCGCCATGGTCGCTTACCCGTTGATGATCGCGGCGCGTTCGCTCTATGGCATCTTCGGTTCGGGCTCCGCGCCGGCGGCGCAGGCCTATGTCGCCGACCGCACGACGCGCGCGGAACGCACGCAAGGTGTGGCGGCGTTGGGGGCTGCTTTCGGCCTCGGCACGACCATTGGTCCGGGCATCGGCGCGGTGTTCGTCGTGTTCGGGCTGCTTGCGCCTTTCTATTTCACCGCTTTCGTCGCGTTTGCGAGCGCGGCCGCGATCTGGTTCTTTCTGCCCGAACGCAGCGCGCCGCATGTGCGGCAGGAACGGCGCTACAAGTTGCATTGGCACGACAGGCGGATCTGGCCTTTCATCGTGTTCGGCGTCGGCATTAGCACGGCCGGCGCCGTCCCGATCCAGACTGTCGGCTATCTGTTCATCGACGAGTTGCACCTGAAACTGATCGACGCGCCGCAATACACCATGATCGGACTGGTCGCGTCGTCGCTCGCCGCACTCTTCGCGCAGCTCGTGATTGTGCAGCGCTTCAAGATGTCGGGCCGCGCGCTCATCCGCTGGGGATCGATCGTGACAATCGCATCTTTCGTGCTGTTCGTAGTCGGGCACCAATTCGGGCCGCTCGTGATGGCGCTGATTATTTCCGGGCTGGGGTTCGGCATGGTGCGACCGGGCTATGCCGCCGCCGCATCGCTCGCCGTCGATCCGCATGAGCAGGGTGCGATTGCGGGGCTGACAGGCGCCACCAGCGGCGCAGGCTTCATCTTCGGCCCGTTGATCGCGACCGGGCTTTACCGGATCGCGCCGCAGGCGCCCTATATCTTCGGCGCCGTCCTGACGACGATACTTTATGCCTACGCTCTGCTGTCGCCGCATCTGAAGAATGCGGGCCTGCTTGCGCCCGAAGACGAGGCGGTCGAAGAAGCTACGGAGACGCAGGTTCCGAACGCGTGAGCCGTCAGCCGCCTTTGGCGACGATGTCGCGTTCCATCCGTTCCAGCAGGTTTTCGGTGGCGAAGCCGTCGGGCGCCAGTCCCCGGGCCTTTTGATAAGCGCGCAAGGCCGCGCGCCCCTTATGGCCCAGAACGCCGTCGATATCGCCGGGATCGAAGCCCAGCTTCTTGAGGTCCGCCTGGAATGCGAGGCGCTCGTCGCGCGAAAGCGGAATTTCGTCGCGCGGCCAGGACGCCACGATGGGCGCTCCCCCCGCAATGCGATCCGCCAGGTAACAGACAGCGAGCGCATAGGACGCCGCGTTGTTGTATTTCAGCACGGTCTTGAAATTGTCGAACACGAGGAACGCGGGCCCGTGCGCGCCCGCGGGCAGATAGATGCCGGCCGTTGCCTCTCCGTGCGGCAGCTCGGTGCCGCTGATCTTCGTGACACCCAGCTTGCGCCATTGCGCGAGCGTCTTGACGTTGTCGACATCGGCTTCTTCGTATGGAAAATCCTTCGGCAGCGCGATCTCGTAGCCCCACGAATCGCCCATATGCCAGCCGGCGTCGGCCAGCAGCGACGCGGTCGATGCCAGCGCATCGGCGGGCGAATGCCACAAGTCCCGTTTGCCGTCGCCGTCGCCGTCCACGGCATGGGCCAGGAAGGCCGACGGGATGAATTGCGTATGGCCGAACGCGCCCGCCCAGGAGGACGTCATCTTCGTGGGATCGAGATGCTCCTGTTCTTCCATTTTGAGCGCGGCGATCAACTCCTTGCGCGCATAGTCGGCGCGGGGGCCGTCATAGGCCAGCGTGGCGAGCGCTTCGAACATATTGAAGCTGCCCATCGCTTCGCCGTAATTGCTTTCCATGCCCCAGATCGCGACCAGGATTTCCTTCGGCACCGAGAAGCGGGATTCGATGTGCGCCAGCGCGGGCGCATTGGCCGCCATCATCGTCTGACCATGCGACACGCGGTCGGCCGAGACGGCCGAATCGAGATACTCCCAAACGGGTCGCGAAAACTCCGGTTGATTGAGGTTCAGGTCCTCGATGCGGGGATTGCGCGAGATGCCGGCCATCGATCTGTCATAGGTCGCGGACGAAATGCCGGCCTTGATGGCTGTGTCGCGGAAATCCTTCACGAAGGCTGCGAACTTTGCGTCTTCGAGCTTGTTCTGGGCGACGATCTGAGCGGGGCTCAGTTGGGTTTGCGAAGGCTGGGCCTGAGCCGGCGCGGTCTGCGCGGCGGCGGACGTTGCGCCAAGCACCCACAAGAAAATCGATAGTCCGGCTGCCGGAAAATTTGGCTTGCGCATCCAACTCTTCATAACGGCAACCATCCCACCTACAGACTCTTCATGACGACAATGAGCGACCAAATTGTGGCCTAAATTCCGTTTTCGTTATTCAAGACGGTTCGAACGACGTGAGCGCCGCGAACACGACATGTGCAGCGATATAGGCGTTCCTTCTGTTCCCAGATATAGGTTTGCGGTGATTTGGTTGCCGGCGTCCGGCGCGGGATTCCCGGGTTCATATGCGGGCGTCCAGCCCGGTTGACAGGCGGGGGACCCGACACTAGTTTCCGCGCCTCTTTGGGCGGGGCCCGGCCCTGCAGCTGGTTAAAGGCGTGTCATGAAGATCCGGAATTCGCTCCGCTCGCTCAAGAAGCGCGACAAGGACTGCCGCGTCATCCGTCGCCGCGGCCGGACCTATGTCATCAACAAGAAGAATCCCCGCTTCAAGGCCCGCCAAGGCTGATTTCGGGCATTTCTGCGGCCCTCGCGCTTTTCTCCTTATGTTCTAATCTCCGCTCCGCCTGACCCCGGAGCTTGCACGTGCTGCTGTCCCCACCCGATCCCGACATTCTCGCGCGCCGCGCCGGGATCCTCGCCGGGCTTCGCGACATCCTGTCCGATGGGGTGGTGTCGGAACCGGACGGTCTTGCCGCCTTCGATGGGGATGCGCTGACCGCCTATCGCCAATCCCCGCTCGCTTGCGTGCTGCCCCGCACCAAAGAGGAGGTTTCCGCTCTTCTGCGATTTGCCAGCGAGGAAGGCATTCCGGTCATTCCACGCGGTGCGGGCACGTCTCTGTCCGGAGGCGCATTGCCGCGGGCCGACGCGATCCTGATGGGGCTCGGCCGCATGAACCGCATCGTCGAGGTCGATCTCGAAAATCGTTGCGTGGTCGCCGAACCGGGCGTGACCAATCTCGCCATCAGCCGCGCGGTCGAGAAGGACGGCTTCTATTACGCGCCCGATCCTTCGAGCCAGATCGCCTGCACGGTCGGCGGCAATGTGGCGGAGAATTCCGGCGGCATTCACTGCCTCAAATACGGCATCACCACCAACAATCTGCTCGGCGTCGAACTCGCGCTGCCGGACGGCGAGTGCGTGCGGCTTGGCGGCAAGACGATGCAAGCGGGCGGGCTCGATCTGTTGGGCGTCGTCGCAGGTTCGGAAGGGCTGTTGGGTATCGTGGTGGAAACGACTTTGCGCATTCTGCCCAAGCCGCCCACCACGCGCACGGTGCTCGCCGCCTTTCACGATGTGCCCTGTGCCGGGCTTTGCGTGGCCCATGTGATCGCAGCCGGCATCGTACCCGCGGCGATGGAATTCATGGATCGCCGGTGCATCGATGCGGTCGAGGATTATTGCCAGCCCGGTTATCCACGCGGGGCCGACAGCATCCTGCTGATCGAGCTCGACGGCGTCGAAGCCGAAGTGGCGGACGCAGTGGCTGAGATCGAACAGATCGCGCGCGCGGCCGGCGCGTATGAGTTCCGCGCGGCGGCTGACGAAGCCGAACGCGCGCGTCTGTGGGCCGGTCGCAAGGCTGCCTTTCCCGCCATGGGAAGGCTCGCGCCCGACATGCTGTGCATGGACGGCACGATTCCACGTCGCGCGTTGCCGGACGTGCTGGCGCGCATGGCGCAAATGTCGGAACGGCACGGCCTCGGCTTCTGCAATGTATTCCACGCGGGCGACGGCAATCTTCATCCGCTCATCATCTTCGACGTGATGAAACCGGGCGAGCTCGAACGAGCGGAGGAATTCGGCGCGGAGATTCTAAGGCTCTGCGTCGATGTGGGCGGTGTGCTCACCGGCGAGCATGGCGTGGGCGTCGAGAAGCGCGACCTGATGCCGCTGATGTTTTCCGAAACCGATCTGGCGCAGCAGCAGCGCGTGAAATGCGCGTTTGACGGCGCGGGCCTGCTCAATCCCGGCAAGGTCTTTCCCAGCTTGTCGGCCTGCATCGAGCTGGGCCACATGCATGTGAAGGGCGGACGCGTGCCTTATCCCAACCTGCCGCGCCTCTGACATGACGCATGTCGCGATTGCCGACGAAGCCGAACTGGTCGACGCTGTGCGGGCCGCGCGCGAAACGCGCGAACCGTTCGAAATCGTCGCTCGCGGCACCAAGCGCGCCTTTGGCCGCGCGACGGCGATTGTCGACAGGCTCGACGTCTCGGCGCTGAGTGGCATTCTCAATTACGAACACGACGAACTCGTGATCACCGTGCGCGCTGCAACGCCGGTCGCCGAAATCGAGGCAGCCCTGAACGAAAAGCGACAGCGGCTCGGCTTCGATCCGGCCGATTGGGGTCCGCTATTCGGTGCGCGCGCGAACGCCGGCACGATCGGGGGCGCGCTGTCGACAGATACCGGCGGGCCTGCGCGCCTGCGCTTCGGGGCTGCCCGCGATCATCTCCTGGGCTATCGGGCCGTGAACGGTTTCGGCGAGGCGTACAAGGCCGGCGGACGCGTGGTGAAAAACGTCACGGGATTCGATCTCTCGAAGCTGATGTGCGGCGCGATGGGAACCCTGGGCGTGCTGACGGAAGTCACGTTGCGCGTCTATCCGCGGGCACCCGCATCCGCGACTTTGATTGTCCGGGACATCGGACCGGATGACGGCTTCGCGCTCTTGCGCCGTGCCTGGTCGAGCCCGTTCGAACCGACGGGCCTCGCTTACATTCCCGCATGCGCCGCCAAGACATTTGGAATCGGCGACTGCGGCAAGGGTGCGGCGCTGTTGCGCGTCGAAGGCACTGACGAGCCGCTCAAGCAGAAGATCGCCGCGTTGCGTATGCTCCTGAGCGACTGCGCGCCGAAAAACATCGACGACGGCGCGGCTGTTTTCGCGCGAATCGGCGCCGGCGCGCCGTTTCTGAAGGATGATTGCGACATCTGGCGGCTTTGCGTGCCACAGGCCAGCGCTGCCGCGTGCATCGACCGCGCAAGTGCGCCTCTCTGGTTCGCCGATTGGGCCGGGGGATTGTTGTGGCTGGGTCTTCCGTCATCGTCGGCGCCTGCGCTGCAGGCGATCGCAGCACGTGCCGGAGGGCACGCGACTTTGTTTCGGGCAAGTGCGGAGTCGCGCGCGACCATTCCCGTGTTTCAGCCGGAGCCCGCCACGCATGCGGAGCTGACGAAGTCCGTCAAGGCCGCGTTCGATCCGCTGGCCCTGTTCAATCCCGGCCGCATGTTCGATGGTGTTTGACCGTGCGCACCAATTTCTCGCCCACCATGCTTGCCGATCCGCATCTCGCGGCTGCAGAAAAGAATCTGCGTGCCTGCGTCCATTGCGGCATCTGCACCGCGACCTGCCCCACTTATGTGCTGCTGGGGGACGAGCGCGACGGCCCTCGCGGTCGTATCGTGATGATGCAGCGCATGCTGGAGGAGGGAGGGGCGCCTTCGGCCGAGACGGTGCTGCATATCGACCGCTGCCTTTCGTGCCTGGGCTGCCGCACGGCGTGCCCATCGGGTGTCGATTATGCGCAACTGGTCGATGCGTCGCGCGCTCACATCGAAGAGCAATACCGGCGGCCGTTGCGCGAGCGCGCGCTGCGCTTCCTGATCGCAAATCTGCTGACGCGGCCCACCCTCACAAATTTCGCGGTTGGTTTGGCACGCGCGTTCGCGCCGATTGCGACGCGATTGCCGGGTGCGTTGGGAACGCTGGCGCGGACGGCCATGAAGACGCCGCCACGAACTGCCAATAGAGCTGTTGCGGCATCAGGCGGCGTTCGCATCGCGCTGTTGCCGGGTTGCGTGCAACAGTCGCTCGCGCCGGACATCGATCGTGCGGCTGCACGCGTGCTCGGCCGGCGCGGCTTCGATCTTGTTCCGCTGGAGGGTGCGGGTTGTTGCGGCGCTCTCGCCCATCATCTGGGTCGCAAACAGGACGCGAAAGGCTGGGCGAAGCGCATCATCGAGGCGTTCGAACGTGCGGAGGACCGGCAGGCTTGCGAAGGCGCGCTGATCACGGCCACAGGCTGTGCCGCGCATCTGGCGGACTATCCGCGCCTCTTCGCCGACGAGCCCGTCTGGCGTGCCTGCGCCGAACGCTTCGCCGCGAAGCTGCGCGACTTCTCCGCGTTGGCCGGACCACGGCCCGCCACTGCGCCGCGAAAATTGCGCGTCGCTTTTCACCGGCCGTGCTCCCTGCAGCATGGGCTGAAGCTCGAAGGCGCTGGCGAAGCGGCGCTGGAAGCGGCGGGTTTCGAAGTGGTCCAGATCCCCGAAGGCCATCTGTGCTGCGGCTCGGCCGGGAGCTACAGCATCCTTCAGCCGGAGCTCGCCGGTGCGCTACGCGCCCGCAAGCTCGACCATGCGAAGAGCGTCAAGCCCGATATGATCGCCGCAGCCAATATCGGTTGCCTGAACCATCTGGCGGGCCCGGATGCGCCCCCGCTCGTCCATCCCGCAGAATTGATCGATTGGGCGGAGGGTGGTCCCGTTCCCGCGGCGCTGGGGCGGATTTTTCCGTGATTGTTCGTTAGGCTTGATACGATGTCGGCGGAGACCGGACATAAAATGGCTGGAAGGAGTTTCTCGGTGTTGCCGTTCATGTGTCGCGTCTGCATTGCAGCGCTTGCACTCTTCGTTTTGCCTGCGGCCGCACCGAACAACCCGGCGCCCAAGCCCCAACTGCCGGATCATAGTCTTAACGGGCTGTTTGCGTCCCTCGCCAAGGCGAGTTCGGAAGATGAAGCCAAGCCCATCGAGCAGCAGATCGAGGAGTTGTTCCTGCAATCGAACAGCGCCAGTGTCGATCTCCTGATGACACGCGCCGCCGCGGCGTTGCAGGCCGGCGACACCGCGACGGCAAAAAAACTGCTCAATTCCGTCACGGATATTGCTCCCAGTTACGCCGAAGGCTGGCATCAGCGCGCCAGGCTCGAAGCCGGTGCCAACGAAGACGAGCATGCACTCGTCAGTTTCCAGAAGGCGGTCACGCTCAACCCGCGCGAATTCGTGGCACAGGTCGAACTGGGCGACATGCTCGTCGAGTATGGTCAGAAGCCAGCCGCGCTTGCGTCCTACCGCAAGGCGCTGGCGCTCGATCCCCATTACGAAGGCCTCGACCGGCGCGTCCAGCAGCTCGCACGCGACGTGGAAGGGGAAAAGATTTGAAAGCGAAAATGCGTGCGCCGGCCATTGTCGCTGCGGTGGCCATTGCTGCGACTATGTCTTTCGGCATGGCAGACGCCGCCGGCGGGTCGGTGGTCGGCGATTGGTACGGAATCGGGCAGCCGGACGACAAGGACATGGCCTATCTCGATCACATCAAGGCCGACGGCACCTATGTGTCCGAGTTCGAAGTCTGCAAAGGAAAAAAATCCGAACGCCATGTCGAGAGCGGCATGTGGAGCGGGTCGTCGGATATCACGCGCGTCATCACGACGGTCATCGATGCGCATGCCGTCCACTTCCAGTTCGACTATGCGATGGTGTCGAACGACGGGCGGATATGGTCGTATCGGATCGCCGCATCCGAACCCGAAAACCCGGGCGTCATCGGCTATCTATTCAACGCGAAACGGGTTGGTCCCGATTTCCGTCTGCCCAGTTGCCTGCAGATTTCGTGATCAGCGACCGCCGACGAACGCCACGCGGATCAGGTTTGTCGCGCCGGGCGTGCCCAGCGGAACGCCGGCCGTGACCACGATGCGCTCGCCGGGTTTGGCGAATCCCTCCTCATAGGCGATGGATGCCGCGCGTTCGACCACGTCGTCGAGATCGTGGGCATCGTCCGTCATGACGCAATGCAGGCCCCACGCGATGGAGAGCCGGCGTGCGGTCTCGGTGCTGGGCGTCAGCGCGATGATGGGCGCCTCGGGCCGCTCGCGCGCCGCGCGCAGTCCCGTCGATCCCGATTTCGTCCAGCACACGATCGCGCGCGCATGCACGGTGTGGGTGATCTGATGCACGGCCGCCATGATCGCGTCGGGGGTTGTCTCTTCCGGTGTGGCGCGTTGGCCGTCCATGATCGACTGGAACAACGGGCCGCTTTCCACGGCGATGGCAATCCTGTCCATCATCGCCACGGCTTCGATCGGATGCTTGCCGGCGGCGGTTTCGGCAGAGAGCATCACAGCGTCGGCCCCGTCGAATACGGCAGTCGCCACGTCGGAGACTTCCGCGCGCGTGGGTGCCGCAGATTCAATCATCGATTCGAGCATCTGTGTGGCGATGACCACCGGCTTGCCGACTTTCCGTGCCGCGCGGGTGATTTCCTTCTGCCAGCCGGGTACGGATTCGAGCGGCAACTCCACGCCCAGATCGCCGCGCGCCACCATCAGCGCGTCCGCAAGTTCGATGATCTCGGATAATGTCGCCAGAGCTTTAGGCTTCTCAATCTTCGCAAGCACGCCTGCGCGTCCGCGCACCAGCTTCTTCAATTCGGCCACGTCGTCAGGGCGCTGCACGAAAGACAGCGCGATCCAGTCGACGCCCAGATGCAGGGCGGCGTCGAGATCGCTTCTGTCCTTGTCGGTCATCGCCGAGACCGGCAGCAGCGTGTCGGGCAGATTGACGCCCTTGCGATCCTTCAATTCGCCGCCGACTTCGACGAACGCCTCCGCGGAATCGGGTGTAGCCGACCAGGTGCGCAGGCGAATCTTGCCGTCGTCGATCAGAAGGCAGTGCTTCTGCTTGAGCGCGGCAAACACTTCGGCATGGGGAATCGGAATGACGGCAGGGTCGTCGGACGAGGCTTCGCGTAACAATTTCACGCGCGCGCCTTCTACGAGGTTGATCCGGCCGCCGGGCAAAGTGCCCAGCCGGATCTTCGGTCCCTGCAGGTCGGCGAGGATGCAGATTGGCCGTTTCTCCTCGCTTTCCAGCGCCCGCAAACGCGCGTGCAGCTCGCCCAGCAATTGATGCGAGGTGTGGCTCATGTTGATGCGGAACACGTCGGCGCCCGCTTCGAACAGCGCCTTCAATTGCTCCGGAGACGAAGAGGCCGGACCCAGAGTCGCCACGATTTTGGTCTTGCGTCCACGTCTCATGGGATCAATCCGATATCGATTGGGTGTAATCGGCCGCCTGGCCGGTATCCACCGCGAAGAAGCCCTTGCGCTCGTAGCCCCGGGCGGCACAGTCGCCCCGGCCGGCGATCGAAAATTTGTCGTCGCTCGCGACGCAGAAACTGCGGCTTCCGACCCAGCCTCCCGCGCCGCCGTCCGTCGCGTAGATATAGAAGTAGCGGGCAATAAGCTTGCCTGGGACCAGCGCCTCGCATTGGCGGGGCGCGAGAGACCACCAGCCTTCGCTCGTCCAGACCGCGCCGTCGAAGCGGGCGAGCGCGAGCTTCACCGGATGGGCCGTCTTGTTGCAGACGTGGAGCGCCGCCTGGGCAGGGCCCGCGAACGCGAGAATCACCAGGGCGGTAAGGAGCGGGCGCATCGAGTGCTGCAGGGTGTCGCGCAGGACCTTGCCGGTGTCAACGTTATGCATTCTTTGCGGCTCTCAGGTTATAGTCTTCCTGCCCATGAACGAAACCGCTTACGAACGCATTCGATCCGCGCCAGGCCCCCTCCTGTTCGTCTGCGATCACGCTTCGCACGCGTTGCCGAAGCGCTACGGCACTCTCGGCCTGGAAGAGGGCGCTTTTGCGGCACATATCGCCTCGGATATCGGGGCAGCTCAGGTGACGCGCGCGCTGGCCCAAGCTTATGGCGGACCGGCCATCCTCGCGCGCTGGTCCCGGCTTCTGATCGATCTCAATCGCGGACCGGACGATCCCACCCTGGTCATGAAGCTGTCGGATGGCCGCATCATCCCGGGCAATCGCAACGCAGACGCGACCGAAATCGCCAGGCGCCTTCGCGAATTCCACGCCCCCTATCATGCGGCGATCGCTGCCGAACTTGACGCGGCGCGCGCGCAAGACATCGTACCTGTCATCATTTCCATCCACAGCTTCACGCCGATCTGGAAGGGATTCCGCCGGCCCTGGGAAGTGAGCGTGTTGTGGGATAAGGACGATAGGCTCGCCCGGCCGCTCCTCGCCGCACTCACGCGCGCAGGCCTCAACGCCGGCGACAATGAGCCCTATGACGGCGAGCTCGAAGGCGATTGCCTCAACATCCATGGCACGAAGCGGGGATTGCCACACGTGCTGATCGAAATCCGGCAGGATCTGGTGGCCGACGATCGGGCTGCGCAGGCCTTTGCCGCGCGACTGAAACCCATCCTTGACGAGGCGTTGGCGGCGATGGACGAACCTGTGATCCGCTTCACGCGCCCGCTATTCGTGCCCAAGGGAGTATCTGCCATGGACGAACGCACCCGCACCGAGCTTGAAGCCGCGGTGTTTCGCAGGTTGGTCGCGCATCTGCGCATGCGCACCGACGTGCAGAATATCGACCTGATGAATCTTGCGGGCTTTTGCCGTAATTGTCTCGGCGATTGGTATCGCGAAGCGGCTGCCGAAAAAGGCGTTGCGCTGGAAAAGGATGCCGCGCGCGAAATCGTATACGGAATGCCGCAATCGCAGTGGAAGACGCGCTATCAGAGGGACGCCAGTCCCGAGCAAAAGGCGGCGTTCGAACGCGCGCAGAAAGAGCACAAATAGGTTTGCGCGCGGAGTCGCGGAGCCGCGGAGAGCACGGAGAGCACGGAGAAAAACGGGATTATTGCGGAAAACCAATAGAACTGGTTAACGGTTCATACTCGAGAGCAGATTAGAAATGGCGACTAGTGGTGAGGCAGAAGCCTCACCAAAATCCCCACGAGAAACGTCAGGCCAAAAACAACAAGACCAACCCAGAGGACAAATTTTACCCAAGCCATCTCTGGCGGAATGATGTGGGTGAAGCTCCCCAATGCCAGCAATATCCCTGACGCTAATCCGAGGATTAATGCTATATCGCTTCCGGGCGTCAGCGCGTCGTGCACTAGCTCAGTGAGTTTCGTCATAGCGCATGAAGCTCCTCAAGATTCCCCGTTAAAATCGAACGGCAATAGCGCGGCGTCTCGGCGGCTTGACCTCTACGAGATCGGAAGCGTCGAAGTGTTTGTATTTTCCACCAGAAAAGACGACGCCCACTCGATCACCATCGACGACCATCACCCTTCCCACGTCACCGCCGAGTCGGTGGCGGACCGCCGTTTGGGGTCTTATTTGATGCTCCATTTCTCCGCGTCTCCCGTGCGATTCGCTCGGAATCTTACAGCAGAACACAAAGGGAACATATAGCTTGCCGTGGATGAGTCTTGGTGCGAGATTCGACGAATAGGCTGCTAGGCGACACTCCTGCTCAAGGAATACCATTTTAGCGGCGAACGGAGAGCTACGGATATGACGACCTTCCGGCGCATGGAAAAGTGCTTCTTCTGTGGAAGCGAGTTTCAATTTAGCGAACACATATACGCCGGGAAGGCATTCAGAGA